>JBEBUE010000119.1:0-7650 GCA_040393485.1 Herminiimonas sp. | reverse complement strand
GCGGCCTGCCTCTGGCCGACGTTGCCCTCGGCGATTCAATTACGCTCAATGGCGCTTGCATGACAGTGGTTGCAAAAACCGACAAGCAGTTTGACGTTGATGTCTCGCGCGAGAGCCTGAACTGCACCGCAGGGCTGGACGCGCTAGGCGAGGTGAACCTGGAGAAAGCAGTGACCCTGTCCGAGCGCCTGGGTGGTCACCTGGTGTCCGGTCACGTCGATGGACTTGGTACGGTCAGCAAGTTTGAACCGGTTGGTGAATCGTGGCTGCTGGCAGTTGATGCACCGAAAGAATTGGGCAAGTTCATTGCGGTGAAAGGATCGATCGTCATCAATGGCGTCTCGCTGACGGTGAATACCGTAGCCGATAGCGCGGGTGTTTGCACTTTCTCGGTCAATCTGATTCCGCATACAGTACAAGTCACGACGCTCAAACACCTCAAGGTTGGCAGCAAAGTAAACCTGGAGATAGATTTGATCGCGCGTTATGTTGAACGTATGCTTTCTGCGTCCCGTACAGTTTGAAGCAAAGTATTGAATGCTTCAGGATTTTTTAGTCCTAAAGCATTATTCAAAGTAGTCATTCCTCCTGAGATGTCTGCAGTAATCACAGCATGTTTTGCTGTATTGATCGGTGCGTATTCAAAAGACTGCATCAAGCCGCCCGACCTCTATACCTGAAAACTAAAAGCGTCTGTGAGCCGCGTTACTGCATATCATCTGCGCAGACTTCGTCCAGGCCAACGTTGTTGCCAGCACAAACCGCAACTACTGGTCCAGCCATGAGCACCAGCAAGGATTGGGAAGAGTTTTAAGCAGAATTAAGCTAAATGTGTATGAAGCATTGGCTCTCCGGAATGTAGGAGAGCCATTTTTCTATCTGGACTTGGTTGCTAGCTGCGCGCATGAGCTAGCTGGAAGCCGATCAGGTTTTTGATCTCGGCCAGTTTGCCGCTCAGGTGGGTAATCGCGTCGCCATGGCTGCGCTCAATATTAATCGCGATAAAGTGCCACTCTATCTTTTGTTCACGGCGGATAACCGAGAGTGATCGGTCTGCAATTTTGTATCCGTTCTCCTCTGCAAACTGATAAAGGATTGCCGTGTTCGGCGTATCGTCATAATTGAATTCCATCTCGACAGCGATGCCTTCCTGTGCCGGCAAGGAATTTTCCAGCCGTCCGCCAAAAGCCATGCATAGACTGGACAGCAATGACAGGCCGACTGCTGCCGGATACAACTCCAGTCCAACCAGAATGCCTATCGCCGATGAGGCCCAGATCGATGCTGCCGTGGTTAATCCATGTGTGGAATATTGCTCGTGCACGATGACGCCCGCGCCGAGGAAGCCGATGCCGGTCACGATGCCCTGTATCACGCGGGTAGGATCTAGCGATGTACTCAATACGGAATGTGCGCCAAACCAGGCATCCGGATGTCCGAGTATCGCAACCAGCGCAGCCGAGGCCATGCAAACCACACCATAAGTACGCATTCCTGCCGCATGCCCGTGGTAAAAGCGTTCGTAGCCGACGATAGCGCCCAGAGCCAATGCAATCAGGAGCGTGATAAAGAGATGGATGCTGGCTGTCAGGTTGGGGCCCGACCAGTATACCGAGAGCATTTGATCAAATGTAAGCATAAGCGGATAGGTGAGAAAGGTATTTAATTGTCAGTCTAGTCTAACGAGAAAGTGCCATCATCATATGCGGCACTGTAAGTGCGCCAGTCTTCTTTGACTTGGCTGGCGAGTTCATGGCACAGCGGCAGCAGATTTTTACGCCATTTATTACGTCCGGAGAAATCGATCAGCGCATCGGCTATTGCCGAGCCTTGCCGTCCCGAACTGCGCAATTGCGCCCATGCCAGGCACATACCCATGACACGGACGACCCCGAGTAAATGATCCAGATGTCGTTGCTGACCAGCGAGTGGGACGCGGTCCTCGGTAGGTTGGAGTGCTCGCAGAACGAACGACTGCCCGTGGATTTCTACTGCGTGCAGGAAAGCGATAGACACGGCCTGCATACGTTTCTGTAAACATACGACACGCTCTGCATGATGGTTCCAGTCTGGTTGCAGCTTGGGCAAGTGCCTGGCGATTGATGAGGGCAGCGCTTGCTTCAGGTCGAGCAGATAGTTTTGTTCTGGCGAGCCTTTGCCTTCGACCAAAATTGCATAGCGTGCCACACCCAGACTACCGGTCCCGGCGACGCGCCGTGCGATATCAATGGTTTTATAGAACGCAGGTTGATCCTGCGTCTGCGCGAAGTCATGCATAAAACGATGTATCAACTCGCGCTCCAGTTCCGAAATCGGCAGCAACTTCTTGCCGTCCAAGCGAAAGCGGCGCAGGCCTTTGTGTTTGATCGTGCGTTTGTTAAGGAAATCGATCCGTGTACGTAGCCGTACCTGGTCGAGTAACTGGCCGACCAGGCCAGATGCAGTCTCCCGTTCCACCCACCTGGCTTTACCGAGGGACAAGGCTGAGACATAAGCGTGCAAGCACTCTTGCGCCAAAGTGTGCGCATCGGTACTTGATACGCCCAGGGTAGGGACGCCGACCAGGATGCTGACCAGCAAGCGTGACAATTCCCAGGGAGCGGGGGCGAGGGCAGCTTCGTCGAAATCATTGATGTCGAAATAGGCGAGCCGGTTGTCACCTTTATAGCTGCCAAAATTTTCGATATGTAAATCGCCGCATGACCACACCAATGGCGACGACTTGAAAATTCCATCTTTCGGTAGCCGGTCATAAAACAAATGGCAGGTACCGCGCAGAAAGATAAATGGATCAGTACGCATGGCGGCATATTTCATTGCCAGCCTCTCCGGATCACGACCTTCGTTGGCCTTACATATGCGATTGATAACCTTCATACGATTTTCCTGACCGGATTTAAAAATACGAATCAAATGAAAATAGTGCCCGAGGTGTAGCTTCTGTTTAGATTATCAGAATTTAAAAATGTCGTTACGCCTTCGAATTTTGATCAGACTACTATAGCGCTGTATTGTCGAAACAAGGTGGTAGTAACCGTTTATTCATGCCGATCGAGACGCAACAGCAGCGCCTACGTGAAGCTGAGTCCCGGTTCAGGGGAGGCTGAGGTTTTCGGCAACGAAATCCACAAATACCCTGAGCCTCGGCGACAGCTGTCGGCTGGATGGCCATAGGATGTTTAATGGTGTGCGGTCCTGGTTGTATTCGTCAAGTACGCTGATGAGCGTACCTGCCGCCAGCTGGCTGCGTACCGTGAGATCAGGTACGCAGGCCAGGCCGATACCGTTTTCGGCAAAGCTGACTTGTGGTTCCAGCGCGTTCGTCATCATGTTGGCATACAGGTTGATGGCGAGCGGCTTGCCTTTTCGGCTGAAGGACCAGGTATCGAGTTTGCCGGTGCTGGGGAAGCGATAGAGCAGGCAGGCATGCTGGCTTAGTTCTTCTGGTTGTTGCGGCTTGCCATTGCGTTTGAAATACGCTGGTGAGCCAACGATGATACGGCGGTAGGAACCGAGCGGGCGAGCCATCAGGCGTGAGTCGCCGGGTTTTCCCGTCCGAATGACCGCATCGAAACCTTCTTCTATGACATCCACCAAACGATCCGAGCAATCGATATCAAGCGCGATATCCGGATAGCGTTGCTGGAAGATAGCGAGGCCAGCCATGAACTGCGCACCAAGCGACGGCAGGCTGATGCGCAGCTTGCCCTGCGGTGTACTTTGCGTTTGCAGCAGCTCTGCTTCGGCGGCTTCCACTTCACACAGGATGCGACGACAACGTTCGAGGAAGATCACGCCTTCCGGCGTCAAATTGATCGCGCGGGTAGAGCGATGGAACAACCTGACTCCGACCCTTTCTTCCAGACGCAGGATGGCCTTGCTGACGGCGGATGCCGAGATGCCCAGTTGTTGCCCGGCAGCGGTGAAGCTGCGAGCTTCGCCAGCGTGTACGAAGACATTTAAAGCACTCAGATTGTCCATGATTCGTTCCTATTGATGACTCTATAGTCATAAGTATTTGGAACTGTAGCCTATTTTTCATTCATCGGTTTCCGCGCACACTGTGCCCCACGTTCAGGCCTGCCGATAGTGGTGCGCATGATGAGATGATAGGAACAATCGAAATGACGACAACGAATGCCACATTAACTGGCAATGAAGAAGGACTGCCGCTGGCTGCATTACTGGCTCTGGCGATGACTGGTTTCCTGGCACTGGTAACGGAAATCCTGCCGGCCGGCATGCTGCTGCAGATCAGCGCAGGAATGGAAGTATCGGAAGCGCTGGCGGGGCAGTTTGTCACGCTTTACGCAATGGGTGCGCTACTTGCTGCGGTGCCGTTGACAGCTGCAACGGTGGGGTGGCGTCGGCGGCCATTGTTGCTGACAGCATTGGTTGCGGTACTGCTTTTTAATACGCTGGTAGCACTGACATCGAGCTATATGGTGGCGCTGGTGGCGCGCTTTTTTGCAGGGATGGCGGTAGGCTTGATCTGGGGCATGCTGGCTGGATATGCACGGCGCATGGTGCCGGATCACCTGAAAGGGCGCGCACTCGCCATCGCTAGTTTAGGTGTGCCGTTGGCGCTGGCGCTGGGGGTGCCGCTTGGCGCGTTATTGGCTGCCACCTTAGGCTGGCGCAGTGCGTTCGGTGCAATGTCCGGACTGTCGGTATTGGTGATCGTGTGGGTAATCATGAAGGTACCCGATTATCCGGGGCAGGCACCTGATAAGCGTGCGCCTTTGCGTCAGGTCATCGTCACGCCAGGCTTGCGTCCGGTGTTGGCAGTGCTTGCGCTATGGGTACTGGCACACAATATCCTCTTCACTTATATGATGCCGTTCTTGGCACCGGCAGGCTTGTCAGGACGTATCGATGTGGTGTTGCTGGTATTTGGAATCGCGTCGCTTGCAGGACTCGCGATCAGTGGTTTGTTAGTAGATCGCATGCTGCGCACGCTGGTGTTGCTGAGTTTGGCTGGCTTTGCTGCCGCCGCATTGATGCTCGGCATCGCTGGCACCCAGCCATTGATGGTTTATCTGGCGATAGCGATCTGGGGCGTGACCTTTGGTGGGGCGCCTACCTTGCTGCAAACGGCGTCGGCGGAGGCGGCAGGGTCCGGAGCTGATGTAGCGCAATCGATACTGGTGACGGTGTGGAATAGCGCGATTGCCTGCGGCGGCATCATAGGCGGGATCGTGCTGGAGACATCCGGCGCATGGGCGCTCGCATGGTCGGTATTGGCGCTGGCCTTAGCATCCTTGCTGCTCGCTTGGACTTCAGGGACGCATGGTTTTACGAACAAGGCAGATCTGGATATCAGAGGTGTCGTCGGCGCTGACGTGCATTAAGTACTGGTGGTAGTAAGGACTCAGGAAATATCTACACGATATTTGCCGGGCGACGCACCCACGAAGCGTTTGAAGAAGCGCGCGAAATGCGACTGGTCGGCATAACCACAGGAAAAGGCAATGTCTGCCAGCGACAGTTTCTTTTCCCGCAGCAGCTGTTTGGCTTTGTTGATGCGCAGGGTCTGTAGATACTGATTGGGTGTGTGTTTAGTTGTATGCAGGAAGCGTTCGAAGAAAATTGTCCTGCTCAGGCCTATGCTCGCAGCCAGTTCGGCTACCTGGAAGTCACCGCTGATATGCTCCTGCATGTAGTCATTGATCCGCCGTATCTGTGCCTGTGACAGCGGGGCATTGCTATCGTATGTGCGTGGCGTGTCGCGCAAGTGCGTATGGCGGGCATATACCTGCGCGACAATTGCGCGCGCGATGTAGTCGCTACGAAAGCTGCTGTCGTGCGTTTCGCTCAGCATATGCATACAGGTTTGCAATAAATTCTGCAGAGTCGTGTCGTTCTCTTCCAGCGGGGAGTAGATGTCAATGTCACCTAATTGCTTGCCAAAGATTTCGTCGGCAACTTCTACCATTACTTCATTTTTTATATAGATGTAGAGCAGTTCGCTGGGTTGCGGCAAGTGCAATCGATATTTAATGCCAGGTGCAATGATGCCGGGACGGTTTGCCAGGATTTCACCATGAAATTCGCGGCCTTCTTTTTCGACCGAAAGTTTGAGGTTTTGCATCGGGATCCCGAAGAACAAGGAAGACTCCGGAGGTACCATGAATTCGAGAGGTGATCGTCTAGTGTGTGTCGCAATCATATTGGACCACCCCAGTCCTTCACTGCCCTTGATCAATTCCTTATTGTCGATATCGCGGAGTGAAGTTTCTTTATATAGAAATTCCGCGCGTGGTTTTCGCTTGGGGCGTAGCGAGTATGAGGGCTTGCTTGATGGATCGAGCGAAGTCAACGGCAAAGCCCTTTTTTTGATTGTAAGTTCCTGACTGATTTTCATATTCGATACCAATAAATGTTTAGCAGTGAGCTGACGCTATATTTGTTTCTTACACGGGATCACGCCGATCCGGCTCATGTAGCAGGGCAAATATGACTGATGTCAGGACTGTCCAAAGACCTTACAGTCCGGCCACACTGTTACATCAGTACTTTCTCCCTGCAGGGCGCTAACCTGAGATCGGTTAGCAATTGTTTCCCCAGCCTTGGCGGCTTACTACGATGAAGAATGAACAAGAATTAACAGTCGTTGAAGAGTTCCATCGGGAAATAATGGATGACTGTCGGTAGATATATCTGGTTTGCGCCAGCACGGGGAACACAACTTTTTATGGCCTGTCATGCGTTGCATGCAGACAAGAATATCTTGCCGTACACAATAAAAGACCACACGGAAAAGCATGAGTTCCCGATTTTCATGCGTCAATTCAACACGTGTAAATCAACTGTTTGCTATTGATAACAAAAAACAAAGTGGCCTGAGTAGTTGGCGGCACACATTTTTTGGGCGAAGAATGAAGGACGGAAGTGCGTATAAGAATTTTCTTGTCGCGTGTTTTTTTGTTTCGCGAAGAGAGTGAGTGAAGTCAAACTAACAATAAAAGATGTCTTCAAGAGGCTCTGTAGTCATCCATGTTGCATTGCAATATGTGTGGTTGCGAAAGTGTTCAATTTACTATGCTATCGGACAGGAAATTTTTTTGTGCTGTGCGTAATAACGAGCGCTAGTTGCTACCTTGATATCGGGCGAATCACGTTCTGATTGCCCATTATTCATACTGGGAGGGCGGTAAGTGACAGGATGCTCAAAAGCATCTTCTTGCCATAATGATCATTGGGTACAGTCTGGCCTGCAGGAGGTCGGATAATTAAAAATATTTCCTGTGTTCAATTAAATCAATGTATTACCCACGTTATATGCATGGTTTATTTCAACATGCACAAGTTTAAATCCCTCATACAGTTGCCTGTAAGTCATGCGTTTCTATCAAGATAGATTTCCGGACGATCATTCTTTAACTGGATGATCGTCAAATATTTCCTGAACATGTTCTTGGACAATGATCCCTGCTGAAGCTTCGGCTACAGGCAGAGGAAGCTCCAATCCGTGCTGACTTAACGCACGGATTGGTACATTAAAGTAAATGCTGCATTGCATCAAAATAATATTGACGCAATCTTGGTTCGGGAAGTATTTCAATGAAATCCGCCTTATCCGGTATGCATCCATTCTGGGCGATATGCGTTCGCTCATGCCGCTATGGCTACCGTTCACACCCGCCATCT
>JBEBUE010000118.1:0-7671 GCA_040393485.1 Herminiimonas sp. | reverse complement strand
CTGGAAGCGGGTCCGGCAGACACCAACCCCTACATACACTTGCCGGTCGGGTTTTACAAAATGACTGGCGGTCCTTTGACCTGGGGTTTGAAAACGACGCCGCAGCGGCATGCGATGAATCGCGAGATTCCCTATGCGCAAGCGCGGGTGTTGGGCGGCGGCGGATCAATCAATGCCGAGGTGTACACCCGGGGTTGTGCTGAAGATTATGATCGATGGGTGAGCGAGTATGGTTGTACCGGTTGGTCTCACAAGGAGGTGCTGCCCTACTTCCTGCGTGCGGAAGATAACGACAGCCTGGCCGGTGAATATCACGGCATAGGCGGCCCGCTCGGAGTATCGACGCTGGCTCCACAAGCGATTACCAAGGCATTTGCCCAGGCCTGCCAGCAAATCGGTATGCCTTATAACCCTGATTTCAATGGCGTCAAGCAAGAAGGCGCCGGCCCCTATCAGACGACCACCCGGCACGCGCGCCGCTGTTCCGCAGCTGTAGGGTACTTGCGACCTGCGTTGGTACGACGCAATCTGCAAGTAAAAACCTCCGTCATGATTACACGTGTAGTCATAGAAGCAGGTCGTGCGACAGGGGTAGAGGTAATTGAAGGTGGTCGCCCTCGCCTGGTGCGCGCGCGCAAGGAAGTGCTGGTGACATCGGGGGCGATCGGATCGCCGCGCCTGATGCTGCTGTCGGGTATTGGTCCGGCAGACGAGTTGCGTGCACTGGACATCCCTGTGATGCAAGATCTGCCCGAAGTCGGTAAAAACCTGCATGACCATTTCGGAGTGGACATCATCTATGAACTGAATGGCCCCTACAGTTTCGACAAGTATGCGAAACCACATTGGATGGCGTGGGCAGGACTGGAATATTTATTGTTTAAAAAAGGGCCGGTTGCATCGAATATTGTTGAAGGCGGTGCCTTCTGGTACGCAGACAAAGCCGCAGCGACTCCCGATCTGCAATTCCATTTCCTGACTGGCGCCGGTGTGGAGGCTGGCGTGCCGAAGATATCGTCTGGCTCGGGTGTCACCCTAAACTCCTACACCGTGCGGCCCGAAGCCAGGGGCAGCGTCACCTTGCGCAGCAATAAGCCGACCGAGCAGCCCAATGTCGATCCCAACTTCCTCGGTACCGACTACGATCTGAAAACTTCTACCGAAGGCGTGCGTATCAGTCGTGAGATTTTCAGGCAGTCGGCACTGTCCCGGTACATCAGGAAGGAGCATTTTCCCGGCGACCATATCAGTACCCAATCCGAGCTTGAAAACTATGCCCGACAGTTCGGGCGGACTTCGTATCACCCGGTAGGTACCTGTCGCATGGGCGGTGACCAGCAATCAGTCGTCGATCCTATGCTAAGGGTGCGTGGCATAGATGGTTTGCGCATATGCGACAGTTCCGTCATGCCGCGCTTGGTGAGTTCCAACACCAATGCCGCAACCATCATGATCGCGGAGCGTGCTGCCGATCTGATTCTGGAAAAATCCCCAGCCATATCCTGAGCGAGTGCCGGGCATCAACAAGCGTGTCGTCGGCTACTTGCCTGGCGGCACGCTTGTTGGTATCCGACAGGACGATCATCCGACCTCAATACCGGGTTGCAAATCGCATCGCACGCGCATATAGTAACTATGTAGATAGTTACTTATAAAATTAAAATCCGTTTAATCCCTGCCCTCTATCTATGAGGGTACTCAATCGAAAGAGGAGATAGTTATATGGAAGAGAAGCCATCCTTCATCAAGACCTACATCGAACAGGAAAGCATGAGCCGTCGCCAGTTTTTACTGGCTAGCGCGATGGGCTTGGGTAGCATAGGCGCGCTTTCAATGGGCGGCTTTGCGCACGCGCAGCCTGCGGTCAAGCTGCCGCTGGCCTGGAGCTATCGCGACAGAACGAATCCCTACTGGAATGACATTGCCAGCGGCGGCGAAGAATTTGTCAAGAGTATGGGCTGGAACCGAAGCGAGCTGGTTCATCTGATCAATAACGGCAGCTCGGAAAAATCACTGGCCGATATCAAATCCTTCCTCGCGAAAACCAGGGGCAAGTGCGCGTTGGCCTGTGACCCGAATGATGCACCGAATGCACGCCCTATCGCTGAAGCGGTCAAAAAATCGGGCGCTTACATGGCGACGATCTGGAACAAATCCAATAATTTGCATCCTTGGGATTTCGGCGATAACTGGGTTTCGCATATGACATGGTCCGATGAAGAGCCAGCAGAAAAGACCGCGCGTGTGCTCTTGCAGGCGATGGGCGGTAAGGGTGCGATTGTGGGCGTAGGTGGTATCGCTGCCAACAATCCTGCAGTCGAACGTCGGCGCGGCCTGATGAAGGCCTTGAAAGATTTTCCTAACGTCGAACTGCTGGATTATCAGGCTGGCGACTGGAGCACCCAGAAGGCCAACGAAGTCATGCAGGGTTTCCTGACCCGCTACGGCAAAAAGATCAATGGCGTATTTTGCGCCAATGATTCGATGGCATCCGGTGTGGTGGAAGCGCTGCGCGCCGAAGGTATGAAGTTGCCTGTAGTCGGCTATGACGGTACGCCACAGGGTGTGGACATGATCGTCAAGGGTGAGTTGCTGGCTACATGCTTCACCAACCCGCCGTGGGCTGGCGGCATCACCTTATCGCTGGCGTATCACGCAGCCATTGGCACCTTCAAGCCTTCAAATGAGCCGAAGGAACATCGCGAATTCTATGGTCCGGCGATCCTGATTACACAAAAAGATGCGCAGGATTTCCGTAAGAAATATCAATCGGGAAGTATTCCGGCATATGACTGGAAGGATTTCTGGGGACCATCACCAGGTGGCGTGCGTCAGTCCTGAGGCTAACAGTATCGTAGGAAAAAGCCGCGGTCAGCTGGAGTAAGCAACTTAAAGATCGCGGCTCATAAAAAATAAGAGAGTAGCCAAAACATGGCACAAACGAAAAGAGCAGTCTCCTTATGGCGTTGGGCACCGACCATTGTGTTGGTAGCCCTCATAGCGTTGTTCTCCCTGATCAATCCCAACTTCCTGAATGCTGCCAACTTTGCGCGCATCAGTATCGTAGCGGCACCTGCATTGATGGTGGCAATCGGAGCCAGTTTCATCATTATCATGGGTTCGATAGATTTATCGATGGAAGGGATCATTGCAACCGCTGCTGTCATTTTTGGCACGGTATTTGTGGCGCTGGGCGGCAGTATCTCCGCAGGATACGCATGGCTAGCGATACCGGTGACGATCGTTACCGCCGCTGCCCTGGGTGGCATCAATGGCGCGTTGCACGTCAAACTGAAAATCCCATCTTTCATGTCCAGCCTGGCAATGGGATTTGCCGGCACCGGAATTGCACTGCTGATTACGACCGGCGAACGCATACAGATAGCAGACCCCGGATTCCGTACCCTGCTGACATACAAAATCTATGGCTTCCCTTTGATGGCCTATGTCGCGTTTGGCTGTACGCTGACAGCCTGGTTTGTACAGGAAAAAACGATCCTGGGTCGAAACTTCTATGCCGTTGGTGGCGGTGAGGATCTCGCTTATGCATCGGGCCTGAATGTAGGGCGTGTGCGCATGATCGGCTTTGCGCTGGCCGGCATCTTCTATGGCATCGCCGCACTGTTGGCAGTAGCGCGTTTGGGGATAGCCGAAACCACGACAGGTGCCAACTACATGTTTCTTTCGATTACAGCCGTCGTGGTGGGCGGGACCTCATTGATGGGCGGTGTCGGTGGCGTCTGGAACACGGTGGTCGGTGTGTTGATAGTCAACGTCATCAGCAATGGCATGGTGGTAGTCGGATTGCCGCGCTATCTGCAGGATGGCGTGCTCGGCATTCTAATCATTGCTGCGGTCGTGCTTGCAACGGATCGCAAGACCATCTCTTTAATCAAGTAGGCGTGCCATGCTCGAATTTTGCAAAGTAGAAAAAAGCTTTCCGGGCGTCAGGGCGCTCAAGGGAATTGATTTTCAGGTCAACAAGGGCGAGATCGTCGGTCTGGTCGGCGAAAATGGTGCCGGCAAATCGACGCTGATGAAAGTCTTGTATGGCGCCTACAAACACGACGCCGGCCAAATCCTGATCGACGGGAAACCGATTCAGTTTTCCTGTCCGCGTGATGCGATGACCGCAGGTATAGGCATGGTGTTCCAGGAGCAATCGCTGATACTGAATCTGTCAGTGGCGGAAAACATCTTCCTCGGCTACGAACATGAATTCAGCCGCCTGGGTGTCATCAACTGGAAAAAAATGAACCAGGCTGCGAAGAGGCAACTGGACAAGGTTCATCTCGATATCCATCCATCTGCCATCACCTCCGAGCTCTCCTTTGCCCAGCGCCAGATGGTGGAATTGGCTAAAGTGCTGGCCCTGGAAGAGCGTGTGGCTGGCGATTTGGTCATCTTGCTTGACGAGCCGACTTCAGTACTGTCCAAGGAAGAAACGGAGTTGTTATTCAAACTCATTCGTGAGCTGCAATCACGCGCTGCGTTCATCTTTGTTTCGCATCGACTCGACGAAGTCATCACCATCTCCGACCGCATCTATGTACTCAAGGATGGCGAAGTCGTCAGTGAGATACCAGCGCATAGCGCCAGGGTGGAAGAGATACAGCACCAGATGGTTGGTCGTTCCATCAGTGAAGCCTACTACCGTGAAGATCGGCAAAAGCCGTTCCAGGCCGAGGTTTTGCTGGAGTACCGGGGGCTGGGAAAGCAGAATCTGTATTCGGATATCTCATTCGCACTCCATCGAGGCGAGGTCCTGAGTCTGGTTGGCGTTGAGGGATGTGGCCATGAAGAAATCATGCGCAGCGCATTTGGCCTGTGCGCCCCGGACACCGGCAGCATATTGGTCAAAGGACGAGAGGTTAAACGCTATGCGCCACGCCTGGCAGTGCATGCGGGTATGGGCTACATCCCGCGTGAGCGCAAGATAGAAGGCATCGTCAATGGCATGTCGGTAGCTGAAAATATCACCTTGTCCCAACTGCAGCGCTACAGCTCGGTGGGTGTGCTGCATAGGCGTGCGGAAAGGGAGATTGCCGCGCAATGGATAAAGCGCCTCGCCATCAAAACACCATCTGTCCATGCCAATGCAGGGAAATTATCTGGCGGAAACCAGCAAAAAGTCGTCATATCAAAATGGCGTAGCGGCGGTGCGGACATCATCCTGCTTGATCATCCAACCCGTGGTGTAGACGTCGGTGCCAAAGAAAACATCTACGAAGTCATACGTGAAATGTGTGACGACGGATGTGGTGTGCTGCTGATCGCCGACACACTGGAAGAAGCGATCGGCCTGTCCCACACCATACTGGTCCTGAAGGATGGAAAGATCGCACAACGCTTTACGAACGGTGAGCAGCAAAAGCCACAACCGTTTGATCTCGTACACCACATGACCTGACAGCAAGGCAAACTCATGCGCATACCCATCGATAAACTTCGTTCCTATTTCCCGTTGCTGACGCTGATCGTGCTATCTGCCGCGGTAAGCATCATAGACCCGGGCTTCTTGCGCCCTGACAATCTGTTGTCGATGGCGTCAGATGTTGCTGCGCTGCTCGTCATGGCGCTTGGCATCACGCTGGTTATCTATATAGGTGGCATAGATCTCTCCGCGCAATCTATAGCGAATATGACTACGGTACTGGCAACCGTCACGGTAGCTAGTCTGGGGCCATGGACGACCGGCTTCGTACTGCTGGTGGGTGCACTGGTGGGCACGACTTCGGGGATTGCCTCCACCAAACTCAAAGTGCCGTCCTTTATCGCTACGCTGGCTCTGGGCGGGATTGCCCTGTCGGCTGGTGCGTACTTTTCGAACCAGCAATCGGTTTCGATGGACGATGACATGCGTCAACAAAGCTTTGGCTGGATCATCGGTACCACCGCTGCCATACCTAATGAAGTACTGATCGGTGCAGCGTTGTTGCTGGCTTTGCTCTTTGTAGAGCGCTGTACCGGTTTTGGCCGGGCCTTGAAAGCGATTGGTGCGGGAGAGGCAGCGGCCATTGCGTCAGGCTTGCGTGTGCATCGTTTCAAGATCCTGGCCTATGCGGTTTCCGGCATGCTGGCGGCAGCGGCAGGATTAATCTACGCGGCCCGGCTTGCGGGCGGTGGCCCGAACGTCGCGGAAGGTTTCCTGTTGCCCGCTATTGTTGCTGTCCTGATAGGCGGGACACCGCTGACCGGTGGTGTTGGCGGCATATTGAATACCCTGATCGGTACCCTGATTGTGGCGGTGATCCGTACCGGCATGGTGTACATGGAAATTCCGGCGCATTCGCAGCAACTGTTTTTCGGTCTCATCCTCATCGTGGCCATTGCCGCCACGATAGACCGCAGCAAACTTTCCACGGTCAAGTAGCGTGAGCGCTGCTTGTCATCCCTTCCCTAAGGAGCATTAATGAAAATTCTGGTCCCGGTCAAACGGACACTCGATTACAACGTGAAAGTACGCATCAAATCGGATCGCAGTGGCGTTGATTTGAACAATGCAAAAATGTCAGCCAATCCATTTGATGAGATAGCCATAGAAGCCGCCGTCAGATTGAAAGAAGCAGGCGTGGCGACGGAAGTGGTCGCTGTATCTTGCGGCGTCTCCGCTTGCCAGGAGACTTTGCGTGCAATCATGGCGATAGGTGCAGATCGCAGCATTCTGGTGGAAACCGAGCAGGAGTTGCAACCGCTGGCAGTCGCTAAATTGCTGAAAGCAGTGGTTGAAAAAGAAGCACCGGGACTGGTCATACTCGGCAAACAGGCGATTGATGATGATGCAAACCAGACCGGGCAAATGCTTGCCGCACTGCTGGATTGGCCGCAGGCGACCTTCGCCTCTTCGCTGACAGTGACGGCCGATAAAGCACTCGTTCAACGGGAAATCGATGGTGGACTGGAAACGCTGGAAGTACCACTACCTTGTATCGTGACGACCGATTTGCGTCTCAACGAACCACGGTATGCCACGCTGCCCAATATTATGAAAGCAAAGAAGAAACCGTTGGACATCGTGCCAGCTGCTTCCTTGCAATTGGATATCGCGCCGCGTCTGACCTTGGTGAATATCCAGGAGCCTCCGGCCAGGAGCAGCGGCGTCAAGGTGGCAAATGTAAGTGAGCTGGTCGACAAACTGAAAAATGAAGCGAAGGTGATCTGATGCCCGTACTTGTTATTGCTGAACATGACAACGCCGTACTCAAGGCTGCAACCCTCAATGCGATTGGTGCCGCCGCCCAATTAGCGACGGAAATCCACGTACTGGTTGCCGGGAGTGCCTGTCGCAGTGTGGCGGAGCAGGCTGCCAGCGTCGTTGGTGTGACGCGGGTCAAATTTGCAGATGCGCCGCATTATGGAGATTTAACGGCTGAAAACCATGCGTTGCTGATAGTGGGGCAGGCAAACAACTACAGCCATATCATGGCAGCTGCAACGAGTTACGGTAAGAATGTCCTGCCGCGTGTTGCTGCCTTGCTGGACGTGGCGCAGTTGTCCGATGTTGTAGCGATACCTGCAGCAGATACCTTTGTGCGCCCGGTATATGCAGGCAATGCGCTCGCAACATACAAATCTGCCGATGCCATCAAGGTCATGACGATACGCAGTACCAGCTTTGCCGCCGCCGGTGCAGTAGGCGGTAGTGCCGAGATCGAAGCCATCGACATCACG
>JBEBUE010000117.1:0-7680 GCA_040393485.1 Herminiimonas sp. | reverse complement strand
TCTTGGCGAAGCAAGAAAAGTGAGTAGCCGCCGGGCTACCCCCGGCAACGCACTCCTCCACGGAGAGCAGACTGTATCAGTAAGCAAATCACGCAAACCAAACCAACAATAAAAAATGCCGCCCAATCAAAGGCGGCATTTTTAATCATCCAACACTAAACAAAACTACTTCTTGCGATCCGGCGACAACACACTAGGCAAAGCCTTGGGCAAGGTATCCGGATAATCCCGGCTGAAGTGCAAGCCACGGCTTTCACGGCGCGACAAGGCGCTGTTGACGATCAGCGATGCAACTTCCACCAGGTTACGCAGCTCCAGCAAATCCGGTGTGATGCGGAAGTTGGCGTAGTACTCGTCGATTTCTTCCTTCAGCAAACGGATGCGATGTTGCGCGCGTTCCAGACGCTTGGTGGTGCGTACGATGCCGACGTAGTTCCACATAAAACGACGCAGTTCATCCCAGTTGTTAGCGATGATGACTTCTTCGTCGGCATCGGTGACGCGGCTTTCATCCCAGGCGGGCAGGGCGTTTAGCTTTTGCTTCGGTTGCTCGTCGATGTATTTGGCTGTAGCGCGACCAAGTACCAGGCATTCCAGCAGCGAGTTGCTGGCCAGGCGGTTTGCGCCATGCAAGCCGGTGTAGGTTGCTTCGCCGACTGCGTACAGGCCAGGCAAATCGGTGCGGCCGGAGAGGTCGGTGATGATACCGCCGCAGGTGTAGTGCGCCGCAGGTACGACCGGTATCGGTTGCTTGGTCATGTCTATGCCCAGCTCCAGACAGCGCGCCATGATGGTCGGGAAGTGTTCCTTGAGGAATTCCGGCGATTTGTCGCTGATGTCGAGATCGACGTAGTCCAGACCACGTTTTTTCATCTCGGCATCGATGGCACGCGCCACGATGTCGCGCGGTGCCAGCTCGGCGCGTTCATCATGCGCAGGCATGAAGCGTTTGCCGCCGTCGCGGCCAGCGCTGGCTGGCAGTTTAAGTACGCCGCCTTCGCCACGTACCGCTTCCGTGATCAGGAAGGATTTAGCGTACGGGTGATACAGGCAAGTCGGGTGGAATTGGATGAATTCCATGTTGGCAATACGACAGCCTGCACGCCACGCCATCGCGATGCCATCGCCGGTCGCGGTGTCAGGGTTGGTGGTGTAGAGATAGACTTTGCCGGCACCGCCAGTGGCCAGCACCGTGTGCTCGGCAGCGATGGTGATGACCTTGCCGCTTTTTACATCCTGCACATACAGACCGAGGCAGCGCGGACCGTTTTTCTTTTGGTCCAGCTTGTCCGAGGTGATGACGTCGATTGCGTAGTGATGTTCGAGCAGGGTGATGTTCGGATGCGCGCGTACTTTTTGTTCCAGTGTGACTTGTACGGCGTGGCCGGTGGCATCTGCTGCGTGGATGATGCGACGCTGGCCGTGGCCGCCTTCGCGGGTCAGGTGGAAACCAAGTTCAGCAGTCGGATCCGGGGTAAAGGGCACGCCTTGCGCGATCAGCCATTCGATGGCTTCGCGGCCATGTTCGACGATGAAGCGGGTCGCTGCTTCATCGCACAGGCCGCCGCCAGCGACCAGGGTGTCCGCTACGTGTTCATCTACGCTGTCATTGGAGTCAAGCACGGCGGCGATGCCGCCCTGGGCCCAGCTGCTGGCGCCGTCTAATAATGCACGTTTGGAAATGACCGCAACCTTACGGGTTTCGGCGAGGTGGAGGGCGACGGAGAGGCCTGCCAGTCCACTGCCGACAATCGCGACATCAAATTTCATAGATATTCTTAGTAATAATAAGTTTGCCCATGAATATATTCGATTTGGCTAAATGTCGTGCATTTAGGGTGCCAAACGCGGATTGTTCCGGGCGAATGTGAGGAAGACGTTAAAACTGCGAGCCTGACCTTATGGGCGACTAGGGTGCTTAACGGTTTTTGCTATGTTACCGCAATGTGACCGCAGGTAAATAGCGTAAATACGCTTGTTAACAAAGGGCTGGTTAAGCGGGGAGGGTAAAAGCAGATGGAATTATTTGTCTTGTACAGGTGAATTATTTTCCATCCAGACTGCCTAAAAGAGGTCTAGGATGGCATTTCACCAGACATGCAAAGGCAGATATTGAGGATGTGCCTGTCAGCGACGGACATAGGCTCAATCGGTATGTTCAACTTTAATGAAAAGAACAAAATGAAAAAGCCGCCTCTATATAAATCCCTGTACGCACAAGTTATCGTCGCCATCATCATCGGTGTCCTGTTGGGGCACTTCCTGCCTGAGACGGGCACTGCGATGAAGCCCCTGGGTGATGGTTTTATCAAATTGATCAAGATGATCATTGCCCCCGTCATTTTCTGTACCGTGGTTATCGGCATCGCCGGTATGGAAGATATGAAGAAAGTGGGCAAGACCGGTGGCCTGGCCTTGCTGTACTTTGAAGTCATGAGCACGGTCGCCTTGCTGGTCGGTTTGATTATCGTGAATGTCCTGCAGCCAGGCGCAGGCATGAATGTCGATATCAGTACCCTCGATACCGCCAGCCTGGCTTCTTATACTGCGCCCGGCAAACTGGAAACAGTAACCGAGTTTGTGATGCATATCATTCCGATGAGCATGATAGATGCATTCGCCAAAGGTGACGTACTGCAGGTCTTGCTGGTATCAGTGTTGTTTGGGTTCGCTTTGCAAAAGCTGGGTGGGCGCGGCACGCTGGTGTTTGATTTCATCGAAAAAATCTCGCACGTATTGTTCACCATCGTTGGTTTCATTATGCGCGCTGCACCTATCGGTGCTTTCGGCGCAATGGCATTTACGATCGGTAAGTACGGCATCAGTTCGCTGCTCTCGCTGGGCAAGCTGATGGGCGCTTTCTACCTGACCTGTCTGTTCTTCATTTTTGTGGTGCTCGGCATCGTGACGCGACTACACGGCTTCAGCATCTGGAAGTTCGTTAAATACATCAAGGAAGAATTACTGATTGTACTTGGCACTTCTTCGTCTGAATCGGTGTTGCCACGCATGATCGCCAAGATGGAAAACATCGGTGCGAAGAAGTCAGTGGTGGGCCTGGTGATTCCTACTGGTTATTCCTTCAATCTGGACGGCACGGCGATTTACCTGACGATGGCTGCGGTATTTATTGCGCAGGCAACGAATACGCCTATGAGCCTGATGCAGCAAGTGACCTTGCTGGCGGTCTTGCTACTGACATCCAAGGGTGCGGCCGGGATTACCGGTAGTGGCTTCATCGTGCTGGCTGCGACTTTGTCCGCAGTTGGCCATGTGCCCGTTGCAGGGCTGGCACTGATCCTGGGTATCGATCGCTTTATGTCCGAAGCTCGTGCATTGACGAATACCATTGGCAATGGTGTGGCGACCCTGGTGGTGGCGAAATGGGTGGGTGATCTGGACATGGATAAGCTGCATGCAGAACTGAATAATGAAAGCCAGCAGGCCGCCGATCAACCGGAAAAAATCCTCGACCAGACTAATACCAAGTTAGGTGCATGATGCGGGTTGTGCTACTTCCCGCCTAGACAAGAACCAGCGGGAATCGATGCGAATTACAGATCAGGGCTTCCGCTTCCTGCGCCGTCAATGGCGCAGAGAACAGGAAGCCCTGTCCCAGGTTGCAGCCCATTTTCTTCAATTCGTGGATTTGCTCAAAGGTTTCTACGCCTTCTGCCGTTGTTTGCAGGTTCAGCGTATGTGCCAGTGCCATCATCAGGCGCATGATTTCCATTTCACTTTGATTGTTGCCGATGCCGCGCACGAAAGCCTTGTCTATCTTGAGGATGTCGATAGGCAGTTTTTGCAGATAGGCGAGCGATGAATAGCCGGTGCCGAAATCATCCAGTGCCAGGCGCAGGCCGAGTTTCTTCAGCATCGACAGGTTTTCCATCGTCTGCAAGGGATTCGCCATGGCCGAGGTTTCGGTCAATTCCAGCTCAACCGTACTTGGAATAACGCCACTGCTATCGAGGATGTCGCGCACCTGGCTGAAGAAGGAAGTTTGCAGCAGTTGACGCATCGATACATTAACCGCAACCGTGATGTTACCCATCTCCGGATACTGTTTTTGCCATGCAGCAAGTTGCTTGCATGCCTGCTCCATCGCCCACATGCCGATAGGGACGACCATGCCTGAAGTTTCGGCGATCGGAATGAATTCATTGGGTGAAATCAATCCGTACTCCGGACTGTTCCAGCGCAAGAGTAATTCGAAGCCTTGCACGCTACCATCAGCCAGCACCACTTTCGGTTGGTAAGCGACCGATAACTCATTTCGTTCCAGCGCGAAACGTAGTGCCACCTCCATGCGTGCATGTTTGGTTGTTTTGCTTTGCAGCGCGGCATCGTAGATTTCGACATGATTGCGGCCGCGCTCCTTGGCCTGATACATCGCTGCATCTGCATCACGTATCAAATCGGTCGGGCTTTGGTGACTGGCGTTAAGTTGCGCAATGCCGATACTGGTCTGGATCTTGACGGCGACGTTATTGAAGATCAGCCGTTCGGATACTGCTGCCATCACAGCGTTTGCTTTGATAGTGGCTTCCGTCAGCGACGAACGCGTGAGGATGACAAACTCATTGCCGCCGAAACGCGCGACGAAGTCATCAGCTGGCAGGGTGGCAACTATGCGTTTGCTGATTTCGACCAGGCATTGATCACCGAAGTCATGGCCGTGTATGTCGTTCACGCTTTTAAAGAAATCCAGGTCGCAGAACAGCACGGTCACGCTGGATGGATGCTGGCGGCTGCTTTCCATCGCTGTGCTCAGGGTATTCATGAGGAAGCGACGGTTCGGCAGGTCGGTCAGCATGTCGTGCATGGCCTGGTATTCGATCTGCAATTCAGTCTGTTTACGCTTGGTGATGTCGCGTGTGACGCCGAGTACACCTATGGTCCGACCCTGCACGTCCGGTAACGGATACTTGCTGGTGTGGAACCAGCGATCCATGTCTTGCCGCCAGAAGCCGCGCACTTCCATGTCCTGTATAGGTACGCCGGTTTGCATGATTTGCAGGTCCTGGCGCCGGATTTCGTCGGCGATTTCCTGTGGGCTTAATTCATCGCCGGGATGTGCCATTTTTTCGCACAGCTCGTGCGCAGTTTTGCCACGCAATTCGCTTTCGCTATTGAAACCGAAGCGTTTCTGGAAGCTGAGGTTGCTGATGGTGAAGCGACCTTCATTATCCTTGGCGTAAATCATTGAAGGGTTCAGGTCCAGCACGGCACGCAACAGCGCGGTCTCTTCCAGCAGCTTTTGCTCGGCTTCCTTGCGCAGTGTGATGTCTTCTATGCTGAAGATCAAACCATTGATGGCAGCATCATGCAGCATGTTGTAGCCACGCGTTTCTAGCCAGACCCAATGACCGTCCTTGTGGCGCGTACGATGACGTGAAAAAACCTTGCTGTGCGGCGTGTCGCGCAACTCCCGCAGCTTTTCCTTGTGTTGTGCTTCGTCATCGCTATGCAAGACCGGTTTCATCGCATTACGGATGATTTCATCGGCGCTGTAGCCGATGACTTCTTGCAGCGCCGGATTGGCGAATTTAATTTTGTATTGGGCGTCGGTGATGATGAAGATGTGACGTGTGACACGTGCGATGGCATTAAAGCGGCGCTCGTTGGTATGTGCCTGGTGTAGCGTGATGCGCTGCAAGTTCAGCGTTTTTGCCAGCATCAAAGAAAGCCAGCCTATGCAGGCAGTGGCAAAGAAGTCAGGCAGCAGGTCTATCGTTTCTGCGCCGAGCTGATTGCCGAGGATGTAACCCAGTATCGCGAGCAGCGAAATCGCAATTACTGCATTGCGGGTACGCAGCACCAGTGGAAAGATGCCGGCGATGGCGATCAGCCAGGGCATCGGGTGGTAGCTGGCGAGCACAATGACCACGCTGCTGGCCAATGCCATTTCGCACAGGTATAACGCTTCCGGGAAGGACTTGCGGCGGCACCAGAAGTAACGCGCAAAGGAGGCAAGCAGTAAGCCGCTCAGTACGAAGACTGCTCCTACGCCGACAGGTGCCAGGCTGAGGTTGCTGTCATACACCAGTACGACAACGTTGAACAAAAGTGCCGCATACAGTAGCAGGGAGACGGTGCGAAAAATATCACGCCCGACGAAAAAATCTATGCCACGTATATGCGGCGTCTTCATTAGCTGGGGACGACCGGATTAACTTTCGCGGCAGCGGCTTTGGCGTTCTTGCGTGCAGTCTCGACATCGGCTGCGACAGCCAAGGCGACCCCCATGCGGCGGCGGGCGAAGGATTCCGGTTTGCCGAACAAACGGATATCGGCACCGGGGATATGCAGGGCGTCAGCCACACCTTCAAACGACACCACTTTACCGTCGTGGCGGCCATAGATGACGGCGGAAGCGGCGGGTGTTTTTAATGCGACATTCACAGGCAAGCCGAGGATGGCTTTGGCGTGCAGTTCAAATTCGCTTTGTTCCTGGCTGGCCATGGTGACCATGCCGGTGTCATGCGGACGCGGGCTGACTTCGGAGAACCAGACCATATCGCCCTTGACGAAGAGTTCGACGCCGAATAGGCCGAGGCCGCCGAGGTTGTCCGTGACGCGTTTGGCAATATCGTGCGCTTTTTCCAATGCGCCCGGATGCATGCGTTGCGGCTGCCATGATTCAACGTAGTCGCCATTCACCTGTACATGGCCTATCGGTTCGCAGAAGTGCGTGTGAACTGCACCATCGGCACCGAGTGCACGTACCGTCAGCAACGTGATTTCGTATTCAAAGTCGATAAAGCCTTCCACAATGACGCGGCCGGAATCGACACGGCCGCCGGCGGCTGCACAATCCCAGGCAGCTTCGATGTCGGCGCTGCTGTTGAGTTTGGACTGGCCTTTACCGGACGAAGACATGACAGGTTTGACCACACATGGATAGCCGATCTCTGCGCATCCGGCCTGCAGTTCTTTCAGGCTGTCCGCAAAGCGGTAAGGGGAAGTGGCGCAACCGAGCTCTTCGGCTGCCAGGCGGCGTATGCCTTCGCGATCCATGGTCAGCCAGGCAGCGCGGGCGGTCGGGATGACGCGTACGGTACCGGCGTTTTCCAGTTCGACCAGTTTGGCGGTGGCGATCGCTTCGATTTCAGGCACGATCAAATCGGGTTTTTCCTGATTGATCAATTCGGCCAGCGCGACCTCGTCTGTCATGTCGATGACATATGCACGATGCGCAACCTGATGGCCAGGAGCGTTGCTATAGCGATCGACAGCGATGACTTCGATGCCGAGACGCTGTAATGAAATGATCACTTCTTTGCCCAGCTCGCCGGAGCCAAGCAGCATCACCTTGGTTGCGGTTGCAGACAAGGGGGTGCCGATACGATGGATGGTGTTGCTTGTAGTCATGAAGGGAATGATGGGAATGATGCATTCTCGAGCATGCGAGAACGAGATTATTGACTTACAGACAATAGCAAATCTTGCCTGCTTTGGACAGCGCAAATTATAGGATGGTTGCGCATTTCCAGAGGGAACTTATTTAAAAATTCCCTGTGGAAATAAAAAAGCTGCCAGGGTTAGCTGGCAGCTTTTTCGCAAGACAGGTGTCTATGCGTGGCGATGATTAATCGTTGGCATAAATATCATTGTCTTTGGTTTCCCGTACAAACAGCATACCGATCACGAAGGTAACCAGCGCGATGATGATTGGGT
>JBEBUE010000116.1:0-7774 GCA_040393485.1 Herminiimonas sp. | reverse complement strand
ACATGCCGGGGCGCTGCTTGACCGGTTCTAGGCCTTTGAGAACACGGATGGATGATTCGCTATAGTCTGCAGAGGATTTTTTAGTGGCCATTCAATCGAATACTGGGTAAAGGGGCTGGAGAGGGTGCTGCAAATGTTAATTGCAAAACAGTATGAAATAGCAAAGTGTCTGCATTCTAATGAAAAAAGGCAATCCCCATCGCTTTCCCTTTCTGTGATGCCCGGCACAAAGCTTGAATTGTGCCGAATTGTTAAATATGGTTATTTCCTTCAGGCAATTGTGGCGTTTTTTTGTTAAAAGCGGTCAAATATATCTGTTTTGAGAAATTACTGACGAAATTGTGTGCTAATGCACCTCTGGCCCTGGAGCCGATACGCCCAGATGGGTGTGCTACCTGATTTTATCAATGCATAGCTGTTGCATGGTAGTGGATTACTTAGCCCTGCGCCCCGGCAGCGCCTCCTCAACGACAAGCAGATGTCAGCTAACAGTATTCCTTTTGCGGTCCGCCTGATCGGTTTCAAACCTCAGGAGGTCGAGATTTTCGATGCCACTTTTGCCCTGGACCAAGGCAAGGGATATGGCTATATCCGCCTGTCGGAAGACAATCTGCAAGATCCCGATTTGTATGTTGCCAATGCCGAGGAATTGAAGGCACTGGTGGCTTTATCCGATTTGCGTCCCAGTGACGTGCGGCCAGCCTTGCTGGTGGGGACGACCAGCATTCCTTTGCCGTACCCGAGTGTGGAGCGCCCGATCCGTTGGCATCGCTTGTTTGATGCGCTCGATAAGTTAGTAGAGAAGCGGGCTGACGCGCTATCGCGTCTGGAGGCTTCGGATGTCGTGGCAGTGCCCGAGCGCCGACGGCGTGACCGCGTCGATATCGACCTCACTGATCCTGCCGAATATCAACGTATGCGTACCGAGCTGCCGCAAGGTGGCGCGGTCCTGGTTATAGACAAAACACCTGCCTTCCGTGATTACATTGCAGAGCTGTTGTTGCGTAACAAGACGGAAGTTTTGTGGGCCAGCAGCGAGGCTGAAGCCGAAGGTGCGTGCGCGCGTCAGCGCGTAGCGGTGGTGGTGATTAATACCTCTATGCAGGAAATTAATTCCTATCGCCTGTGCCAGACGGTGAAGGCGATACGTCCGGCTGACCGTACCTCGGTCATTTTCCTGGTGAGTAAAAGCAGCGGCTACGATGCCGAGCAGGCGCGCCAGGCGGGTTCCGATGGTTACCTGACCAAGCCGGTAGCGGCGCATCACTTCATTAGCGCGCTCAAGAAATTCATGCACTTGCCGCGCTAGCAGCGGACGCTTATTTCTTGGGTTATTTACTCAGGGTGCGCATCCCGCGTTCCAGGCCTTCCAGCGTCAGCGGATACATGCGGTTATCCATTTGGCGGCGGATGATGGCGATGGACTGACGATATTCCCAGATGTGTTCTGGTTCAGGATTGAGCCAGATATAGTTCGGGAATGTCTTGGTAAAGCGCTGCAGCCATTCGGCTCCGGCTTCTTCATTGTGATAATCGACAGCACCGCCTACCTGCAATATTTCATACGGGCTCATGGTCGCATCGCCGACAAAAATAACCTTGGTGTCCGGCGTGTACTTGCGCAATACATCCCAGGTCGAAAAACGCTCGGTGCGCTTGCGTTGATTATTGCGCCACAGTTGATCGTAGACGCAGTTATGGAAGTAGTAAAACTCCATATTCTTGAACTCGGCGCGCGCTGCAGAGAATAATTCCTCGGTACGCTGGATGTGATCATCCATGGAGCCGCCGACATCCAGCAGCATCAGTACCTTGATATTGTTTTTGCGTTCCGGCCGCATCTTGATATCGAGATAACCGGCATTATTTGCGGTGGCGCGTACGGTATCGTCCAGTGAGAATTCATCGTGTGCACCGTGGCGCGCAAATTTACGCAAGCGGCGCAAGGCTACCTTCACATTGCGGGTACCGATTTCGCGCGAGGCATCGTAGTCGCGATAGGTACGCTGTTCCCATACCTTGACGGCAGTGCGGTTGCGGCTTTCGCCGCCTATGCGTATGCCTTCCGGGTTAGTGCCGCTATTGCCGAACGGAGACGTACCACCGGTGCCTATCCATTTGTTGCCGCCTTCGTGGCGTTCCTTCTGTTCCTGCAACAATTGCTTCAGGCGTTCCTGCAATTTGTCGTAGCCGAATTTTTGTAGCGCCGCCTGTTCTTCCGGTGATAATTTGCGAGCGGCGTTTTTCAATAACCAGTCAAGCGGGATCGCCGCATTTTCTTCAAAGGCGCCACTGATGCCCTGGAAATAGAGGCCGAAGGCGCGATCGAATTTGTCGAAGTTCGCTTCATCCTTGACCAGTGTCAGGCGTGCCAGATAGTAAAAGTCATCGAAGGAGAGGCTGATGACTTCTTTTTCCAATGCTTCGAGCAGCACCAGGAATTCCTTGATGGAAACAGGAATCCGGGCATCTTTCAGCGTGAAAAAGAAATCGATCAGCACCAGCTTATCCTTTAGCGATTCGTGCGCGACATGAAGACCAGGCGCTCGAACAGATTGATGTCCTGTTCATTCTTCAGCAAGGCACCATGCAGCGGCGGCACGATGGTTTTATCATCCTGGCTGCGCAGTGCCTCAGGAGGGATGTCTTCTGCCAGCAAGAGCTTGAGCCAGTCCAGCAATTCCGAGGTGGAAGGTTTTTTCTTCAAGCCACTGACTTCGCGTATCTGGTAAAACACTTCCAGTGCTTTGGCCAGCAATTCGCGTTTCAGGTTCGGATAGTGCACGGCGACAATTTGCTCCATCGTGTCGCGGTCGGGGAATTTGATGTAATGGAAGAAGCAGCGGCGCAAAAAGGCGTCCGGCAATTCCTTTTCGTTATTCGATGTAATAATGACGAGTGGTCTATGCTTGGCTTTGACCATTTCGCGTGTTTCGTATACGTAAAATTCCATGCGATCGAGTTCGCGCAGCAAGTCGTTAGGAAACTCGATGTCTGCTTTGTCGATTTCATCGATCAGCAAAACAACTTGTTGGTCCGCGGCAAATGCCTGCCACAATACGCCTTTGACGATGTAATTGCCGATGGTCTTGACGCGCTCATCGCCCAGCTGCGAATCACGCAGGCGCGATACCGCATCGTATTCATACAGGCCTTGCTGAGCTTTGGTAGTGGATTTGATATGCCATTGCAGCAAAGGCATGCCGAGGGCTGCAGCGACTTCTTCAGCCAGCATGGTTTTGCCGGTACCTGGTTCACCCTTGATCAGCAGCGGACGCTGCAGGGTCAGTGCAGCATTGACGGCCAGCTTCAGGTCGCCGGTAGTGACATAGCTCTGGGAACCTTCGAAGCGTGTTTCTTGTCGCATGGCGGTGTCATTAAAATGAAAAGAAATCGGAGTATAAGCGAGAATGGCGCAGTGAATGTAGTGCGGCGATAGAGGCCGCAACGCTTCAGGATAGCCCCTCCTTACAATAAATATAATGAAAATCTCTTTCCTTAGAATCTTCGCAGTCTGGCGCAGATTTCGTCACGGCGCCTTGCAACATCATGCCGATAATGCGCGCTATCTGCAGCAAATCGAACCACTGGCGCGGCGCGCTGATCCGAACGCCTCGTGGCAGATGCGTGCCAACTGGATGATAGACCTGGCCGACTGGATACGACGCGAACCCAAGGTGTCCTTGCTCGACGAAGCCGAGTGGAGCCGTATCAAGACCCTGCGCATACGTTATATGCTGGACTGGCTGGATGAACATCGCGATATACGTCAGACAGTGCAGGCGACCTTGCGCAAGACTTTGCGTGAAGCAACTGGTCCTGAATTGTTTTCGGCGACCGGTCTTCCGCGTGAGTCGGCCTTCTTTTCCGAGTTGTCGGAGCGGGTAGTCAAGCACATATTGCCGCCACCGCTGTCGCAGCACGACTTGTCCACCTTGTTCACCGCGATGTTCCCGGATGAATCAGATGCTGACTGGTTGCTGGAACTTGATCCTCAGACCTTGTCGCGTTTGTGGAAGCTGGGTGCTGATGATGGCATCGCGCACGGTTACCGCAAGCAGATTGATGAAGCCATGCTATATCTGGTGACGATGGTGATTTCCATCGGTATCAGTCCTGCCTTCCGTCAACGGCTGGAACCACGCATGCCCTTGCTGGCTACGCCTTTTATGGCCTTGCGCCGGGAACTGGAAAATTATCTGGTAACGAATGAGCGCGACGAGGGCGCGTTGCGCAGCGTGCGCATGCTGATTGCCGTATGCCAGGCGCAGACCGACAAGATCTATGCGCATCTGGATGAATACGGCGTGTCAGTCGGCCTTGTTTATAACGTTGAACGCATGCGGGCACAGCTGACTCGTGTGGCGCGTCTGCTGGATTTGCGTAATACCTCGCATGTGGAAGAAGGTTCCGGCCAGGTACAGGCAGTGCTGGTGGACCTGATCGTGGCACATCACCGCCGTTCTTCGATACGTGAACTGGTCAATCGCAGCTTCTCGCTGCTGGCGCGAAAGATGGTCGAGCGTAATGCCAGCCACGGCGAGCATTACATTGCCAGTGATCGCAGTGAATATAGGGCGATGTTGAAAGCAGCCTTGCTCGGTGGTTTCATCACGGCTTTCACCGCACTGGCCAAGGTCGGCATTACCGGCCTGCACCTGGCGCATTTCTTCGAAGGCGCCTTCCTCTCGATCAATTATGCAGCGAGCTTTTTGCTGATTACCGCCTGTGACTGCACCCGCACTCGCGGCGCAGATGGGTGAGCTGGAAACGGTCGAAGGCTTGCGCGAGTTGCTGGCAAAAATAGCCGCCTTGTTGCGTTCGCAGGCCGCGGCGGTATTCGGTAACTTGCTGGCAGTTGCTCCTGTCGTCGTGGCGCTGTCGTTTGCCTTCCTCTTCATCACCGGCAAGCCCGTGATGGACGCCGACAAGGCGCATGCCAGCATTGCCTCGCTGTCCTTCGTCGGCGTGACGCCTTTGTTCGCGGCCTTTACCGGTATCTTGCTATGGCTGGCCAGCCTGATCTCCGGTTTTGCAGATAACTGGTTCGCCTTGCGTCGCCTGAAGGAGGCGATTGCGCATCATCGTCGCCTGGTGCATGCACTGGGTGCGAGCAGGGCGCAGCGCTGGGCCGACTGGTTGGAACACAATATCTCCAGCATCGTGGCCAACGTATCGCTGGCCATCCTGCTCGGGATGGTGCCGGTGATTGCGCACTTCTTTGGTTTGCCGCTCGATGTGCGACATGTGACGCTGTCGACCGCGACCCTGGCCTCAGCGGTGAGTACGCTGGGCTGGGCAGTGATGGCGACGCCGGAATTCTGGCTGGCCTGTGTCGGCATCGTTGCCATCGGCTTACTGAACGTGGGTGTGGCGTTTGCTTGCGCACTGGCGTTGGCCTTGCGCGCACGGGACGTGCCGAAGCGGGTTCGACGACTGGTTTTCCGCGCGATGCTGCGTCGCTTTACGCTGACGCCGTATATTTTCTTCTGGCCTATGCCGGCAGAGATTCCGGCTCCGGCAAAGGCGTCTGAAAGTGACGGCGAAAAAGACGAAGAACAAGCACCGGCGCGGCTTCGCGGCGAGTAGGGGCGGGCTTTGTCGGATACTGTCCACGCTGCCGGATTTGTGCGTGGACGCTCCCACAGTCTTGGGGTAGAATCGAGCGGTTTTGGTGTGGCGAAGTAATAATTTCACTATATAAAAGCTGTCCGCAGCCACGCCACCCGCAGGTTTCGTCTCACTTACCCATAGCTATCATGAAAAAACTATTTGCGCTTCTCGCGCTCGCGGGTGTGGCTAACATCACTACCGCAGCGGAAATCGTTGGTGACGCTAAGGCGGGTGCCAACAAGGTGTCGATGTGTATCGGATGCCATGGCATCCCGGGATACAAGGCGACGTTTCCTGAGGTATACCAAGTTCCGATGATAGGTGGACAGTCGGATAAGTACATTGCAGCTGCCCTGCACGCATATAAGAAGGGCGACCGTAACCATCCTTCGATGCGCGGTATTGCCGAGAGCCTGTCGGACCAGGACATCGCTGACGTTGCTGCGTATTACTCGCAGCAGAAATAAGGGAGCCTCATATGAAAAAAATTATCTCATTGGCGGTGCTCTCCCTGTCGGCAGTTGTTTCGATGCATGCATCGGCAGATAGCAAAATCGACGCCGGCAAAGCAGCCGTCACCAAATTCAATTGCGCGTCCTGCCATGGCGCCGATTTCAAAACACCTATCGACCCTGCCTATCCTATCCTGGCTGGCCAGCATAAGGATTACCTGAAGCATGCGCTGGTTGCCTACAAGCGCGGCAACAAGGCATCGAACGGTCGCGGCAATCCGATCATGGAACCGCTGGCCAAGCAGCTGTCGAGTCAGGACATCGAAAACATTGCAGCTTATTTGCATAGCTTGCCGACCAACCTGGTGCTACGTAAGTAAACGTAAGCGCCCAATAAAAAAAGCCACGTATAGCGTGGCTTTTTTATTGGTGGTGTCGCTTGCCGGGGTTAATACTGTTTCTTGAAATAAAAAGGGCGGACATCGAAATGTCCGCCCTTTTTTATTCCTGACGCATCAAGCGCCAGGCCGGGATTTAATTCCGGATTTCCAGGGCCCGGTTCAGGCTCAGTGCTGCCAGCGAACCAACTGCGCCGGAGAGCAGGTAGAGGCTGACATAACCAAGGCCGAAGTGTGCCGACAGTCCCAGTGCGACCAGCGGTGCGAAGGCAGCGCCAACCAGCCATGCCAGATCCGAGGTGAGGGCAGCGCCGGTATAGCGATACTTGGCGTGGAAGTTCGCAGAAACGGCACCTGCGGCCTGACCATAAGACAAACCAAGCAACGAGAAGCCAATCAGGATGAAGAGGTCTTCACCTTGATTGCCGCCATTGAGCAGCATAGGAACGAAACCGCTGAATATCGCGATCAGGCAGGCCAGCGTGCCGAGCGTGGTACGACGTCCGAAGCGATCCGCAACCAGGCCAGAGATGACGATGCCTACAGCCGCCAGCGCTGCGCCCATCATTTGTACGTGCAGGAAAGCACTGATGGAGCGATCCGAGTACAGGCTGATCCAGGACAACGGGAATACCGTCACCAGATGGAACAGCGCGTAGCTGGCCAATGCTGCCAATGCGCCGATGATCAGGTTGCGGCCTTGTTTTTGCACGATTTCAGTCGCGCTGACTGGTTCCAGTTCTTGCTCATCCAGCAGGTGCGAGTACTCTGGTGTCGATACCAGGCGCAGGCGGGCGAATAGCGCCACGACGTTGATCGCAAAGGCTACGTAGAACGGATAGCGCCAGCCCCAGTCGAGGAAGTCAGCCCGCGACAACTCGGACAAGAGGTAGGAGAATAGTCCGGCAGCAATTGCGAAGCCGACTGGTGCGCCGAGCTGGCCCAGCATCGCATACCAGCCGCGGCGGTTTTGCGGTGCATTCAGCGCCAGCAGCGAAGGCAAGCCATCCCACGAGCCGCCGAGTGCGATACCTTGGCCGATACGCAACAGTGACAGGGCCAGGATGGCGCTGGCACCCAATTGGGCGTAATTTGGCAGGAAGGCAATGCCGGCGGTGGAGAAGCCGAGCAGGAAGAGTGCAAGGGTAAGCTTGGCTTCCCGGCTAAACCTTCGTTGAATTGCCATAAAGATAACGGTTCCTAGCGGTCGTGCCAGGAAGGCGAAGGCAAACACGGTAAATGAATACAGCGTCGCTTCAAGGGGTTGTGCAAAAGGAAAGAAAACTGCTGGAAATACCAATACCGAAGCAA
>JBEBUE010000115.1:0-7797 GCA_040393485.1 Herminiimonas sp. | reverse complement strand
GAGCACGTCAAACCCGGCGTCACGACCAATCAGCTGGATAAGCTCTGCCACGATTACATTGTTGATGCGCTGCATGCAGTACCTATCAACATCGGTTATCACGGTTTTCCGAAAACGATTTGTACTTCGGTTAATCATGTCATTTGCCACGGCATCCCTTCTGACAAAGTATTGAAGGATGGCGACATTATCAATATCGATGTGGCATTGACCAAGGATGGCTGGCACGGCGATACCAGTCGCATGTATTACGTCGGCCAGCCCAGCATACTGGCGAAGCGTCTGGTCGATACCACCTATGAAGCGATGCGCGCAGGCATCCTCGCAGTCAAGCCAGGCGGGACATTGGGCGATGTGGGCTATGCGATTCAATCCGTCGCGCATCGTGAAGGATTCAGCATCGTGCGCGAGTATTGCGGACATGGCATAGGCCGGATTTATCATGAAGACTTGCAGGTGCTGCACTACGGTCAGCCTGGTGCGGGACTGAAGTTACAGACCGGCATGGTGTTCACGATAGAACCGATGATTAACGCGGGTAAACGCCACTCGAAAGAATTAGCGGATGGCTGGACCGTGGTAACCAAGGATCACTCGCTCTCTGCGCAATGGGAGCATATGGTGGCAGTGACTGAAACAGGTTTTGAAGTCCTGACGCCGTGGCCGGATGGCTATGGCAACTATCCCACGATTAGCAGCTAGACCGGCATCATCAATAAAACAAAAGGGCAATCCTGCAAACAGGACTGCCCTTTTTTGTTTTCCTTATACCTGCGCATCCAGCGCAGGCAAAGCTAGCCTTATACGAACACCAGCTGGCCACGCAGTGCGGCAACGAAAACGTAGCCGATGAAGGTACCGAGGATAGCGAAGATGCCGCCCAGTACGTTCGGTGCCGGGATCGGTGCCCGCACCGATGTGTAGATGAGGCCGGTAACAAGTCCGACAACGGACGCCAGAATTTCGGTTTGACCGAAGCCAATTTCAACCATGATAGTCTCCTGTTTTTTTAAATGAATGATTGTTAAGGTGCGTTATTGTTTCGGCGCACCGAAGACTACCGCTTTGCGTACGCGCTGAACGATCAGGTAACCGACGTAGGTAAAGATGATCGCGAAGATCCCGCCGAGTACCGGTGGTGCAGGAATCGGCAAACTCAGCCATGAGTACAGGGTTCCTGTGATGAGACCGACGACCAGCGCCACGATTTCGTTTCTGCCGACATAGACGTGTTCTACTTGCATGTTTACTTCTCCTCCTGGTTGGTCGGCAATAGTTGCCGCTTAAAATTTTTTAATCCGGCCTGTGGCCAGATTCGATCAAGGTGCTGACGGTTACGTACCGCCAGCACAGGGTTTTGCTGCTTATTTAGGGAAGATGGCTTTCTTGATGATCGCGTGTACGCCCCAGTTACCATCCACCACTTGCGTGATACCAAAGTCCACCGATACCGAGATCAGAGAGATCGCTTCGTCTTCGGTCAGGTTGCGGGTATCCATGAAGAAGCGACGGGTCTTGTTGAACGCGTCGGTCATCGCGGTATCCAGCGATGATTTCTCCAGGATCTTGGTCTCTGCGTTGTCGCCGAGTTCCTTCAGGTAGTTCGGGACGCTGAAGCCGTGCAGGACCAGCTCACTGGCGGTTTCAAGCAATGGATAGTCGAGGCCGTACAGTTTGGTTCCTGGCAGGTCTGCTTTCTTATGCAGGATGAATTGGAACAAGCCAGTCAGCGAGCATTCGATCGCTGTGCCGCACAGTTCGGCATCGCCTTGCGATGCGTGTGGGTCACCGACCGAGAACATGCCACCAGCGACAGCAACCGGGAAGAATGCAGTCGCGCCTTTACCCATACGCCAGTTATCGAAGTTACCACCGGTGTAGCCAGGTGGAATCGAGGACACGATGTCTGCCTCAACCGGTGCCACACCGATCATGCCGAAGTGCGGACGCACAGGGATTTCATATCCCTTAAGGACGTCGTAGTTTGGTTTGATCGAGTTCTTATCGACCGGCACACCTGGGTAGTCGATGATCGGGTGGACTTTGCCGAACGGATCGGTTTGTGGGGTCCAGCGATAGTTGTATACCGCCTTGGCCCACGATTGTTCACCCTTGGCATCGACTTCATAGATCGTGATGACTTCACGGCCTTTAGGCTCGGTGATGAGGTTGTTGTAGTGGAAGCCCCAGTTACTCGCGGCGTTGGAACCAAAGGTTTTGCCACGGTAGTCAGGATTGCCTGATGGACGTTGCATGGTGTCGACGATGCGCACTTCGAGCACGTCGCCCGGTTCCGCACCGTTGATAAACACCGGACCGGTACATACGTGTACCCCGATACCGCCGCCTGCTCCGAGCGGATGATCCATAGGGCCCATGCCGCGACGGTCAACCGCCTTTGATTTGGCATCCCAATGGAAAATGGCTTCTACGCCCTTGTCACCCTTGACCATACGTTCGATATCGTCATTGGAATGATGGGTAACGGTTTCGATCGTGACGTAATCACCGGACTCCACCTTCAGCAACGGATTCATCTTTTTGCTGAAGAAACCCCAGTGCACGGTTTTTTCGTTGGCCGGAACGTAGTAGTGATTGACTTGTTCCCCCGCCTTTTTGGATGGCAGTGCACGCTGGGTGACACCCGCCAGTCCCAGCGCACCTGCACTTGGCGTGCCTCCTATGGCTGTACGCAGGTTCTTACGCGCTTCGGCGAATTCACCCATCAAATCGGGGTCGTTCAAATGTGAAAAGTGATTACAACCAGCGCCGCAGATATGGTCTGACATAATGCTCGTCTCCTAATTATTTATTCTGATATGCCACTTTGTTGTGGTCTGGCTCAGATCATAGGAGTGCCTGATTTTGGAATCTTGTCTGCAAGCGTACGATTTGTTGTCAAATCAGGTGCTGCAGCGTGCCGACCAGGGAGCAAAAGTTGCCAAAGGATATTTCCTGTGCAGCTGCAGCATGCGTATATCACCCTCACTATTTCCTGCCATTCCGCTCATATACCTTCGTATATCCAATGTATGCGTGCAGCCAGTAAATAGAGCCTAAGACACACTGGTTCCCAGCCAACCTGAATGGCAAAATTCATGCCGTTGCATAAATACCGAAACACCCGTGTTTATGCGGCATCGCAACACCCGGACCGGATCGTTGATCCCACCGTTTTTCCTGCTGCCTCTCCTGAAACAAAGTGACGCGCAAGGCCGGTATTAAGTAACAAGCAAAGGAGCTGTGCATGGACCCCGACTCTAGTTGTAGACGCAACACACCCCTTATTTCCTTATCACTTTCCATCCATCTGGCATCTGGCCGGAGGCCGGTCATCGCCTGATTGCTGAGCCTGCTTCCTGTCGGATCCGTATTCCAAGGAAGCTGCTCATGAAACACCACCTCTACCTTGCACTACGCGCAGCCGTTGCAAGCCGTCGCATCGCCAGCCTGCAGCAACTATTCTCCGAGCACGGCGTACTCGCTTTTACCGAAGCCATCCAGACATGTACACCACGCGTGGCAGCAGATGCGCTGTCCTTGCTGTCGGCCTCGGAACGTACTTCGGTATTGCGCCACCTGCCACTTTCCGCACGCGAAAAACTGCGTCCTATGGGCTTTGATCTCGATCAAAACATAGGCAACCCTTGCCGTATCCCGGCTCACCAACTCCGGAGGCAATTCGCATGATGTCCCTACTCATCCCAGGTGCGTACACCGAGTTCTGCCAGGTCACGGATAACGCGACCCGGCACGTGGCAGCGCATAGCACTGTCAAAAAACAGTTGCGCACATTGCTGGCCGTAGCCGCGCTGATATTTCTATGCACCGTCATGGCAGGCTGCGACGACCAGACCGCGCAAGCCACAGCAGCGGCGGAAACCCATGCAGACAAGGTCGTCATCCACAAAGGCAACGTCATCGAAGTACCTGATGCTTCACCATTGCGGGCACGTCTGATCGTTGGCACGGTTGAGGTCAGTGAGATAGAACGTCCGCTGACCGCACCCGGCGTCATCGAAGCAGTCGCGGAAAAGCTGGTCAAGGTAGCGCCGCCAGTGCCGGGCCGCATTGTCCGTTTGCAGCGTACGTTGGGTGATCCGGTCAAGGCCGGTGATCCGCTCTTCACGCTCGACTCGGCAGAAATCTCCAGCGCCCGTTCCGAATACACGAAAGCCCGTAATGCTCAGGCACAGGCGCAACGTGATTTCGCACGCCAGAAGTTACTATTTGACGCAGACATCACCGCCAAAAAAGATTACGAAGCAGCACAACTGAGCATGGATAGTGCCGACAGCGACGCCCATGCGGCGGCCGACCGGCTGGCGCAACTGGGCGTCACGACACAAACCCATACCCGCAGCGAATACATACTGCGCTCCCCCATCAGCGGTCGCGTCATCGAAATGGCCGGTTCGCAAGGTGGCTACTGGAACGACATCAATGCGCCGATCATGACAGTGGCGGACCTGTCCACTGTCTGGCTCACCGCCAATGTGGCAGAACGAGATCTCAGGCAAGTCTTTGTCGGTCAAAAGGCGCACATTACGCTCAATGCCTATCCTGACCACCGGGTCGAAGGCATCGTGCGCTATGTCGGCGAGATGCTGGACCCGGAAACCCGCAGCGTCAAAGTCCGCGTGGCGGTGACCAATACCGACGGGCGTTTTCGTCCGGGCATGTTTGCGCACGTAGCATTCGATGGACAGAAACAGGAAGCACTCACGATACCGCTGTCCGCAGTACAGCAAAACGGACTGGAAGTACGCGTCTTCATCGAACAGGGAGCGCACCGCTATACCCCGCGCACAGTAACTGTCGGCGCACAACTCAATGATCGTGTAGAAGTCACTTCCGGCTTGAAGGCTGGCGACCGCATCGTCATCAAAGATGGAGTGCTCCTCAATGATTGAACGCATCGTCAACCTCTGTTTTCATCGGCGCGGCATCGTCTGGCTGGTATTTGCGTTCGCCGCGCTCTATGGCGTCTTCAGCTGGAAGCAATTGCCGCTCGAGGCTTATCCGGACATCGCCGACGTCACATCGCAAATCGTCACGCAGGTACCCGGCCTGGCAGCAGAAGAAATTGAACAGCAAATCACCGTACCACTGGAGCGTGCGTTACTGGCGACGCCCGGCATGCATGTATTACGCTCGCGCAGCCTGTTCGGCCTGTCCCTGATCACCGTGGTTTTCCAGGACGGCGTCGATGGCTACTGGGCCCGCCAGCGCCTGCAGGAACGCCTGAATGAAGTCGACCTGCCCTACTCGGCCAAAGCCAGCCTGGACCCCTACACCTCGCCGACCGGCGAAATCTATCGCTATACGCTGGAGAGCAATACGCATAGCCTGCGTGAACTATCCGAACTACAGTTCTGGACGGTCATTCCCCGGTTGAAAAAAATACAGGGTGTGGTGGATGTCACCAACTACGGCGGCCTCACAACCCAGTTCATGCTGGAACTTGATCCGGCACGCCTGACCCAGTATGGACTCACGCTGAGTGAAGTCATTGATGCCATCAACGCCAACAACCATAGTGGCGGAGGCAGCGTCATTGATCGGGGCGAACAGTCTTACGTCGTACGCGGCGTCGGCTTGCTACGCTCGCTGGATGATATGGGGAATGTCGTCATCAAGAGCGTAGGCGGCGTACCCGTGCTCACCAAGGATCTGGGCAAACTCACTTACGGCAATGTGGAACGGCGCGGCATTCTCGGCAAGGACGATAAAGCCGATTCGATTTCCGGCGTGATCCTGCTGCTCAAGGATAGCAATCCCTCTGTCGCCCTGAACGGCATCCACGATGCAGTACGTGAAATCAATGACAAATTACTGCCACGCGGCGTCAAGCTCGTGCCTTATCTGGATCGCAGCAGCCTGATCGAAGCCACCACCCATACTGTCGGCAAGACACTGCTGGAAGGCATGATAGTCGTCACTTTGGTGCTGCTGCTCTTCCTTGGCAGTCCGCGTGCCGCATTGATAGTTGCACTCACCGTGCCACTGGCACTGCTGTTTGCTTTCACGTTTATGCATCACGCCAAAGTACCGGCCAACCTGCTGTCACTCGGTGCCATCGACTTTGGCATCCTGGTTGATGGTGCGGTAGTCGTGGTCGAAAATATCCTGCGACGGCGCGAGAAACAGGAAGGAAAGGTGCTGACGCCGGGTGATGCCATCAGCGCCACCTTGCAGGTCGCGCGTCCCATCTTCTTTGGCATGAGTGTCATTGCCGCAGCCTACCTGCCGCTGTTTGCCTTTGAACGCATTGAATACAAGCTTTTCTCACCGATGGCATATGCGGTCGGTGCAGCGCTGGTCGGCGCGCTTGCGGTCGCGCTGATGCTGACACCTGGCCTGGCATGGCTGGCCTTCCGTCGTCCACGCAAGATATTCCATAACCCGGTGCTGGAAAGCCTCAACAAACGCTACGCTGTTTTCCTCGCACGCACCGTCGGCCACTGGCGCTGGCTGGCTGCCAGTATCGCCGCCATGCTGGTCACACTGTTACTACTCGCCAGCACCATAGGGCGCGACTTCCTGCCCTATCTGGATGAAGGTTCGATCTGGTTACAAGTGCAAATGCCCTCCGGCATCACACTGGACAAAGCCAGCGAGATGGCGAACGAACTGCGCAAGGTGACGCTGGAATTCCCCGAAGTCTCCAGTGTGGTCACGCAAACCGGACGCAACGATGACGGCACCGATTACTGGACGCCTTCACACATCGAAGCGAGCATTGCCCTGCATCCTTACGACCAGTGGAAGTCCGGCATCAGCAAGCAGGAATTGATACGCCGGCTGGGGGAACGATATGCACACATGCCCGGCTACGCGATAGGCTTCATGCAACCGATGATAGATGGCGTGCAAGACAAGCTGTCTGGAGCACATAGTGACCTGACGGTGAAAATATTTGGCCCCGACCTGCAAGAAGACCGACACATTGCAGAAAAAGTCGCTGATACGCTGCGCAAGGTGCAAGGTGCCGCGGACGTCGTGGTCGATGTGGAGCCACCGCTGCCCAATCTGCGCATAGACCTCGACCGGGCTGCGGCTGCGCGCTATGGCATCAATGCCACCGATGTCGCACAACTGATTTCAACCGGCATAGGCGGCGCCTCCATCGGGCAATTGTATGTTGGCGAAAAGAACTACGACATGACCGTACGCTTCTCGCCGGAGACACGCGCCAATCCGCAAGCGATTGCCGACCTGCGCCTCACCGCCGTCAACGGCGCGAAGATCCCGTTGGCCGACGTCGCGCACATCAGTACCACCACCGGACAGAGCGTGATCGTGCGTGAACGTGGTGAACGCCACATCCTGGTCAAGCTAAACGTGCGCGGACGTGACCTGGCGAGCTTCCTGGCGGAAGCACAGCCAGCGATAGAAAGGCACGTCGAGTACGACAAGCAACGCCTGCACATCGAATGGGGTGGCCAGTTCGAAAACTTGCAGCGTGCAGAGGCCCGCCTCCTCGTGATCCTGCCGTTGACACTGGGCATCATGCTGTTGCTGCTATTCGGTGAATTCGGCAATCTGCGCCAACCACTGCTGATACTGGGAGTGGTGCCACTGGCCATGGTCGGCGGCTTCGCCGGACTACATTTGCGCGGCATGACATTGAATGTTTCCAGCGCTGTCGGCTTCATTGCCTTGTTTGGTGTCGCCGTACTTGGCGGCGTACTGATGGTGGCGCAAATCAATCGCTTGCGGCGAGATGAAGGCAAATCACTGCACCAGGCGGTACTGGAAGGCGCGACCAGTCGCATGCGTCCGGTACTCATGACG
>JBEBUE010000114.1:0-7811 GCA_040393485.1 Herminiimonas sp. | reverse complement strand
CCGATGTCGCATCGGTCGGTGAAGTCGAACTGATGGTGATCCCGCTGTTTGAAACCATTCCTGATTTGCGCCTTGCCGCAACCATCATGGAACAAGTCATGGCGATCCCTAAAGTACGTCGTCTGATCGCCAAGCAAGGCCATCTGCAGGAAGTCATGCTCGGTTACTCCGATTCGAACAAGGACGGCGGCTTCCTCACCTCGAACTGGGAGCTGTATAAGGCTGAAACCGAACTGGTCAATGTCTTCAATCGTGCCGGCGTCAAACTGCGCCTGTTCCACGGTCGTGGCGGCACCGTAGGTCGCGGCGGCGGCCCGAGCTATGACGCTATCCTGGCGCAACCGCCAGGCACCGTGAACGGCCAGATCCGCCTGACCGAACAAGGCGAAATCATTGCGTCCAAATTCTCCAACCCGGAAATCGGTCGTCGCAACTTGGCTTTGCTGGTTGCTGCCACGCTGGAAGCCAGCCTGACACCGCCACCAACAGATCGTAAAGCGGCGAAGAAGCTCGCCGAATTTGAAAGTGTGATGGCCGAGTTGTCCGAGCTGGCATACAAAGGCTATCGCAACCTGGTGTATGAAACACCCGGCTTCACCGATTACTTCTTCTCGGCCACACCGATTGCAGAGATCGCAGAGCTCAATATCGGTTCACGCCCTGCCTCGCGCAAGGCGAGCCGTCGCATTGAAGATTTGCGTGCGATTCCATGGGGCTTCTCGTGGGGTCAGTGCCGCTTGCTGTTACCGGGCTGGTACGGTTTCGGCAGCGCGGTAGAACAATGGTTGGAGCAAGGCGACAACAAAGCCAAGCGCGTGGCAACCCTGCGTGCCATGTTCAAGGAATGGCCGTTCTTCGTTACGCTGCTGTCGAATATGGACATGGTTCTGTCGAAGACCGACTTGGCCGTCGCATCGCGTTACTCGGAAATGGTGGTTGATCGCAAACTGCGCAACAGTATTTTCAAACGTATCGTCGCCGAACATGAACGTACATCGACTTGCCTGAGCATGATCACCGGTAAGAAAGAACGTCTTGCAAACAACCCATTGTTGGCACGTTCGATCAAGAACCGTTTCGCTTACCTCGATCCGCTGAATCACTTGCAGGTCGAACTGATCAAACGTCACCGTGCAGCGATGCGTGATGGCAAGATAGATGATCGTGTCCGTCGCGGTATACATCTGTCAATCAACGGGATCGCAGCCGGCTTGCGCAACACCGGCTAAGCGTCATCCAGCCAACCAAAAAGGGAAGCAGATTTGCTTCCCTTTTTTAATGTCCGATCACTTTATAGTTCGTTCAACGCACCAGGGCTTTAACTCCGGCCCATTGTCGCCGTGAAATCGGCAAACGGTCATCGATATGTTGCAGAATGACTTGCCACGATTCCTGCGCCTTGTCCGCCTCACTATCGGCATCCACCAGTTGCGCACCGCGCTCGACACCGATGATGGCATCACGCGCGACCAGTGCATTGCGATGCACACGGATAAATTGCGTAGCGAACTCCTGCTCCAACGCCGAGAGCGAACCTTCCAGCAAGTATTCGCGTTCGCGGGTGCGCAAAGTCACGTATTTGGCTTCCGCCTTCAGGTACAGCACCTCCGCTACCGGTACCAGCAACAAGCGCCCTCTTTCCTGCACGGAGAAATTCTTGCGTACACTTTGCATCGTGCTCACCACATCGCTCAGTTTTGGTGGCGCTGCTTTTTGCCGCAAACCGTTCACACGCCGGATCGCGTCTGCCAGGCGCGCAGCGCGCACCGGCTTGAGCAAATAATCCAGTGCATGTACTTCAAACGCCTTCAACGCATACTCGTCATAAGCCGTGACGAAAATCACAGCCGGTCCGGGCTGCCCTGCCTGCGCCAGATGCGCGGCCAACTCTATTCCGGTCATGCCGGGCATCTGTACATCGAGTAGTACGATGTCCGGCGACAGGGCGGCAATGCTATCCAGCACCTGCTGTGCCTGGGCAGCCTCCCCTATCAACTCATGCGGGCACTCAGCCGCAATATCAGCCAGCAGGGTCACGAGGCGAGCACGTGCCGGTGCCTCGTCATCCACGATCAGGATGCGTGGTGTCATGCGCCTGCCTTTTGGTAAGGGAGATAGAGATGCACTTCGAATTGCCCGTCCACTACTTGCGTCGTCAATTGCGCCTCCATATCGTATAAGAGCGTCAGTCGTTCACGGATGTTATCCAGCGCCATGTGATTGCCGGTGGACTCCACATCGGCATGATACGGATTCGTCATCACGATTTCTATACGGTCGCGCACGCGACTGATGGTGACCCTGATCAGCGCACGCTCCGGCGAAGGTTCGACACCGTAATGCACTGCATTTTCCAGCAGGGGTTGTAGCAGCAAGGCGGGAGTTTTCGCTCTTTGCAGCGTATCGCCGGAAATGCCATCGGTATCCCACTGCACCTGTAGTCGCTCGCCGAGGCGTATTTTTTCTATCGACAGGTACTGCATACCGATACGGACTTCATTGCCCAGCGTCGTGATATCGCGCGCATCGCGCATCAAAACACGAAACAAATCAGCCATATCTTCCAGCGTACTTTCAGCGCGGCGTGGTTCGGTACGGATGAGCGACAACACTGCATTCAGGCTGTTGAACAGGAAATGCGGCCGTATGCGTGCCTGCAAGGCCTGCAAGCGGGCTTCGGCCAATGCTGGTGAAAATGCCCGCGTACGCAATTCAAAATAATGCTGCAAGCTGATCCCAAACAAAGCGGCACACACAAAACCCTCCGGTACCGACAAACGACTCAGGTTAGTCAGCATCAAATCATCACTCAACAGGTAATGAATGATCAGGGCCGTAATCGTCCCCGGCACCAGCGCGCATGCCAGGCGCTGTCCCCACGGCGGAATCGAGCGCACTAGCCGACGCAGGCCGCACAAGGCAAACAGGGACGTCAGGCAGGCCAGTTCCAGCAACAGCGATGCCTCGCCAAATGCCAATAAACCAGCTTGTAGCGACGAGGCATTAAGCAGCATGACCACCAGCACCACGCCGTTGACGCTTAGCAAAGACCTGACCATGATGCCTATATTGCAACAGTCTGGGATCACGATTTCCAGCGGTGAGACGGGCGCGGAATCTGGCGATGGCGGCATGTATGAAGGATTTATCAGGGCTAAGGTGGGATAGAAGGGGCGCTTGTTCTATAATCGCGTATTCATTAGGACCCAATTATGACAGCACAACTCTCCAAAAAGAGCGAGGCCTGGTCGGCACGCTTCAACGAACCCGTTTCCGATCTGGTCAAACGTTACACTGCTTCGGTATTTTTCGACAAGCGCCTGGCCCAGGTAGATATCCAGGGTTCGCTGGCCCATGCAGAGATGCTGGCACACCAAAACATCATCAGCCAGCAAGACCACGCTGAAATCCAGCGCGGCATGGCACAGATCCAGGAAGAAATCGCTTCCGGCAAGTTTGAATGGTTGCTGGATCTGGAAGACGTCCACCTGAATATCGAAAAGCGCCTGACCGAACTGGTTGGTGACGCCGGTAAACGTTTGCACACCGGTCGCTCCCGTAACGATCAGGTCGCCACTGATATCCGCCTGTATGTACGTAGCGAAATCGACAATATCGTCGGCCTGCTGCGTGACCTGCGCCTGGCACTGCTGGACCTGGCTGAAAAACACGCTGACACCATCCTGCCTGGCTTCACCCACATGCAGGTAGCGCAACCGATCACCTTCGGTCACCACATGCTGGCTTACGTAGAGATGTTCAGCCGTGATGCAGAGCGCATGCAGGATTGCCGCAAACGCGTCAATCGCCTGCCGCTGGGCGCAGCTGCGCTGGCAGGCACCACCTTCCCTATCGATCGCGAACGTGTCGCACGTACGCTGGATTTTGAAGACGTCTGCCACAACTCGCTGGATGCCGTTTCCGATCGCGACTTTGCGATTGAATTCTGCGCCGCTGCTGCACTGATCATGACGCACGTTTCGCGCATGTCGGAAGAACTGGTGATCTGGATGAGCCCGCGCGTCGGCTTCATTGATATCGCTGATCGCTTCTGCACCGGCTCGTCCATCATGCCGCAAAAGAAAAACCCTGACGTTCCTGAACTGGCACGCGGCAAGACTGGTCGCGTCAATGGTCACCTAATCGCGCTGCTGACCCTGATGAAAGGCCAGCCGCTGGCCTACAACAAGGACAACCAGGAAGATAAGGAACCATTGTTTGATACCGTCGATACCGTAGTCGATACGCTGCGCATCTTCGCTGACATGGCAACCGGCATCACCGTCAAACCGGAAGCGATGCGCGACGCTGCATTACAAGGTTATGCAACGGCAACTGACCTGGCTGACTACCTGGTCAAAAAAGGCTTGCCGTTCCGTGATGCACACGAAGCCGTTGCCCATGCTGTCCGCGCCTGCGTGGATCGTGGTTGCGACCTCAGCGATATGACACTGGAGGAAATGCGCGTGTTCTCGTCGCTGATCGAAGCCGATATCTTTGAAGTATTGACGCTGGAAGGTTCGGTCGCAGCGCGTAACCACGTCGGCGGTACTGCACCACAGCAAGTTCGACTGGCAATTGCACGGCATCGCGCGCGCCTGAATTAAGCTGATATTTCCGGGCATGCAACTCTGCATGCCCATTTTCTCTTCATCATCACAGAGAAGAACATAACCCACTTTTTGTAGGGTTTTTATCTGTTCTTTTCCCTCTGAAAATCACACTATTTCTTTACCTGCGTAATGTTGGCGTCAGCTACGCACTGTATCGTGCTGCGTTGTGAAAATGGGATATGTGTGTACGTATTAAAAGCGCCTTTAAAACAAGAGCGTAGCTTATACTCACATGGCAATAAAACGCATCTTCGCAGGCAGTAATAACAGGGGCATGCGTGCGTGCTTCATTCAAAATCAATCTGGAGACAAAAACAATGTCTTTTTTGCTATCGCTATCGCGATTCATTGATGCTCTCAATGAGAAAATAGGCCACGCCATCAGCTGGGCTCTATTGCTGGCCGTCATTATCTGTACCGGTAATGCGGTAGTTCGTTATCTCTTCAATATCAGTTCCAATGGCTGGCTTGAAATCCAGTGGTATTTATTTGCGGCCATCTTCCTGCTTGCGACCTCGTACACCCTGCGCCGTAACGAACACGTTCGCATTGACGTCATCGTCGGCCGTTTTTCCAAACGCACACAAGTCTGGATCGATCTGCTCGGCTTCCTGCTGTTCCTGATGCCGGCAACATTATTGATCCTGTACTACTCGGTACCTTATGCCTGGATTTCGATAGAAAACCAGGAAGTATCCAGCAACGCAGGTGGCCTTATCGTATGGCCTGCCAAGCTCCTGATCCCGGTCGGATTCACATTTCTGATCCTGCAAGGCGTATCAGAAATCATCAAGCGGATCGGTTACTTGAAAGGTCTGGTTCCTGCCAGCGCCTTTGAAAAACAAGCGGCTACTCCCGAAGAAGAAATTGCGGCGATCAAAGCTGCAAACAAAATTAACTGATCGCCAGGAACAAACATGACTGAATTTCTCATTGCGAATATGGCGCCGATCATGTTCGGCGCACTGGTGGTATTCCTGCTATCAGGTTTCCCGGTTGCTTTCTCACTGGCCGCCAACGGTTTGTTCTTTGGCTTGATGGGGATCGAACTGGGTCTGCTCAAACCGGAGCTGTTGCAAGCCTTGCCGAATCGTATTTTCGGCATCATGGCAAACGACACCTTGCTGGCAATTCCATTCTTTACCTTCATGGGCCTGATCCTGGAACGTTCAGGGATGGCGGAAGACTTGCTCGATACCATCGGCCAGCTGTTTGGCCCGTTGCGTGGTGGCGTGGCTTACGCGGTTATTTTCGTCGGCGCACTGCTGGCGGCAACCACCGGTGTAGTCGCAGCATCCGTGATCTCGATGGGCTTGATTTCGCTGCCTGTCATGCTGCGCTATGGCTATGACAAAAAGATTGCCAGCGGCGTCATTGCGGCATCCGGCACCTTGGCGCAGATCATTCCGCCGTCTCTGGTGCTGATCGTTATGGCCGACCAATTGGGTCGTTCCGTTGGCGATATGTACCAGGCTGCATTCTTCCCTGGCCTGATGCTGACAGCCATGTACGCAGGCTACATCCTGATCATTTCGGTCCTGCGACCAAAATGGGTACCTGCATTGCCACTGGAAGCACGCAACCTGCGTGAACCGAACGGTAAGAGCGGCGTTATTTCACTGTTCCTGCTGATCGCAGCAACCATCTTCGTCTGCTTCATCATTGAAGAAATGCTGCTGGCTGCCAACCCTAAACTGCACGCTGATGAAGGTGCAATTTATGCGGCAACCCTGGGTATCGTCGGTGCCTTCGTCGTTGCGGTTATTAACCGTCGCATGAAGCTGGGCCTGTTGTCGAAGATGGCAGAGAAAGTTGTCTTTGTATTGATCCCGCCACTGGCGCTGATCTTCCTGGTGCTCGGTACCATTTTCGTCGGTATCGCTACACCTACTGAAGGCGGCGGTATGGGTGCTTTCGGTGCGATGGTCCTGGCTATCATGAATCGTCGCCTGTCCTGGGACTTGCTCAAGCAAGCGATGAATTCGACGTCCCGCCTGTCATGCTTCGTGATGTTCATCCTGATCGGCTCCAGCGTATTCGGTCTGATCTTCCGCGGCGTGAACGGCGACTTGTGGGTTGAACATCTGCTGACCTCGCTGCCTGGTGGTACTGCAGGCTTCCTGATCGTGGTTAACATCCTGTTCTTCGGCCTCGCCTTCTTCCTCGACTTCTTCGAGCTGGCATTCATCCTGGTCCCGCTGGTGGGTCCGGTTGCTGAAAAAATGGGGATCGACCTGATCTGGTTCGGCGTACTGCTGAGCGTGAACATGCAAACCTCGTTTATGCATCCGCCGTTCGGATTCGCCTTGTTCTACTTAAGGTCAGTCGCCCCCAAAGAGGTCAAGACCTCGGATATTTACTGGGGCTCGGTACCGTTCGTACTGATCCAAGTCATCATGGTGACGCTGATCATCGTTTTCCCGAAACTGATCTCGGTCGAATCGAAAACCGATATGCATGAAAAAATCGAGTTGAAGATCGATATGGGTAGCGGTGGCGTCGACTATGGCAATGACGATGCGACGGAAAGCAGCAGCGACAAACCTGCCAGTAGCGAAGATGAAGCACCACAACTGAACTTCTCGACCGACGAACCGGCCAAGAAGTAAAAACAGGACTCTCCTGACCTATCCCGCACGATGCATGTGCGGGATTTTTTTTGCCCGTGACTTACCCGTGACTTACCCGTGAAATACGCCAGCATACAATCCGGCATTGATCGGTCTGCCAAGGCGCAAGACGAGATGGATACCATTTCAGATCGGCATAAAAAAACCCGCAGCACAGGCTGCGGGTTTTAATGAGGCGGTAAGGATTACTTACGGCCGATCATGAAGTTCTGGATAGGCACTTCAGCAACCGAGAACCATTGGTTCTGGTCTTGGCGGAAGCGTTTCCATGGTTCGTAGATCTTCTTGAACTTGGCGTTTTTCGCTGCTTCTTCATCCATCGTTTCAACGGCAGCTTTGTAGCAAGCTTCCATGATCGGTTTGGAGAATTGACGCAGCTTGACACCGTTCTTGAGCAGACGTGCCAATGCGGCTGGATTACGTGCATCGTATTCCGCTTGCATCACGACGTGTGCTTCGTAGGAAGCAGCTTCTACGGCAGCCTGGTATGCCTTAGGCAGTTTTTCCCATTCTTTGATGCCGATGTAGAACGACAGTTGCAGACTTGGTTCCCACCAGCCTGGTGTGT
>JBEBUE010000113.1:0-7839 GCA_040393485.1 Herminiimonas sp. | reverse complement strand
ATAACAATATGTTGTGCTCGACCTGGCCCCACAAGATGTAAACGGAAAGAATAACAACCGAAAAATTGCCAAAAAAGATAGGTGTCGCCTGACGGTATAGGACATTGATCAATTCATCAAAGATGCGCGCTTCTACTGCAGGTGCAACTGGACGATTATTCATGGATGTCCTGTCGGAAAACGAGGAAAATTGAAGGTCACTGCACCGCAGTGTAATATTTAGCTTTATTTTCAGGCAACAATATCAGCCCTCACCGCCATTATGATCAGGATTGTCATCGCAGAAGATCATGCCCTGATACGTGAGGGACTACGGTCATTGCTGGCACACGTTGCCGGAGTCGAGGTCGTCGCGGATATCGGCAATGGCACATTGGTGGAAGGATTGCTTGCGCAACATCCGACCGACCTGCTATTGCTCGACCTCGACCTGCCCGGCTGCCACGGCATCACACTCACTACGCGCGTCAAACAACAGTACCCGCACATCAAAATCCTGATCTTGACAGGATCAACCGATCTCAACAGCGTACGCCAGGCCTTTGCTGCCGGTGCCGATGGTTACCTGCTAAAACTGGAAGACAGTGGAGAATTGCTTGAAGCCATCCCGACCGTCATCGGCAACCGGCGCTATGTCAGTAAGCTGCTGGGCTCCCTCGATCACTTCCAAACTGATGAAGAACTTAGCGTGACGCCGCGCGAACAACAAATCCTCAAACTTGTCGCCGCCGGCAAGTCTTCACAGGAAATCGCTGACGCACTGGAGCTGAGTGTCTTCACCGTCCGCAAGCACAAACAAAACCTGATGGCTAAATTATCCTTGCACAACGCAGTCGAACTGACGCGTTATGCCATGCATCAGGGCCTGCTCTAAACCACATATCAGAATTGCGTCTGCACACCCACGCTGAAGAGTTTGCGTGAGTAATTGCTATAGCCGATATTCGATGGATTATCGATCTGCGTATATTGCGCCCGCACCACCATACTGCGCCCGGCCCATGTACTGATGTCCCACAGGCTGGTCAGGCTGGCGGTCTTTTGCGTATCTTCACGGGCCGGGAAGAAGAAGCTGCCTTCGTCATACTTCACCTTGGAATAACTATAGTTGCCGACCACCGTCCATTGCGGCTTGATACGATAGGCGGCAAACACGCTAGGCCCGTCCAGGCGACGTGAATACACCGCAACATCGGCATGCTCGCGCTGCACATTGTAATCAGCACCTAGCTGCAAATTCGGCTGCACTTGCGCGACTACGCCGACACTGCCGAGCACGCCATCTGCATTTCTGTTGTGATCCAAATGCACGGTACGGTTGATGTAACCTAATGAACCAGTCAATGACCAGGTCGGATTCAGGTTGCGCGAAACACGTGTGATCACACCAGGCGTCGTTTCATTCATGCGATTCGCCTGCCGTGACAAACCGATATTCGGTTGTATGCTGGCGCTCCAGTTTTTATCGCGATAAATAAAGGCAGCAGACAGCGACATATATTCATTATTGAAGTCGGACGTATCAAAGTAAGCATTCCCCAGCAATACGCCCTGGTACAACACCGACCAACGCTCATTCAGCCGCACCAGATAGCTGCCAGTCAGGCTGCTGCTGGCACCCCATGAAGCACGCGGCATCGCATCGGGTGACAAAATGAAATTGCCCGGAAAGCCACCGACCATCGCCGGGACTATATTCGACACCGGGCCGCCGTTGATATTGCTGTCATGTACCAGCCCCGCATAGAACTCCAGCGACCACGGCTTGCCCGATGCCTGGCGTGCGAAGGCAGCTGGGTCATCACGTCCCAGTTGCTCGATCAGATTATTCATCTGGCTAGATACTTGTCCTGCCGGAAGCAAAGGCAAGGTTTCCTTGTATAGCTGCGCTGCTTCATCCTTGCGATCCAGCGCAACCAGGATAGCCGCCAGTTCGACTCGCGGATTGGCTTCTGTCGGCTTTAAAGCTATCACGCGCTGGTAGTAGGCAATCGCCGTATCCGTACGCTGCAAGGATGCATTACAGCGCGCCAGCACATACAGGCGATCAGCATCCGCACTGTTTGCAGGTGTATCTGCCAGCAGTGCACATGCCATATCCGGTCGGCCGTTTTCCTGCATCAAGCGTGCCACCAACAATTCACTGCGACTATCGTCGCTAGTCGGTGCAGCGTAAGCCGCGGAAGAAAAAAACATCAATGCGACTACAGCTGAGCGAAGAATCTGATTCATGGGTGAAGTAGCTTAGGAAAAAAGAAAGGTCATGAGATCAGCGTGTAGCGGCAAAGCTGCCGCCACCGCTTACGCTATTCGTCGTCATATCCCAGGAACCCTTGACTGCATTAGCCGCCGGACCAAAGAACTGGCCGTTTCTGACAAAGCCATTCATGGCCTCGCCGTTATACGTGCCACTCATGCCACCACCTACATATCCGCCTAGATAAGCGACACTATTAAAACTCGCGCTACCTTTGTTGTTGTCGAACTGCACGTTGCCGCCTATCGGCGTACCACTGCCTATATTGGCAAAGTTGACGTTCATGGTCAGGTTAGCGCCGACGGTGGAACTATCACTCAGGGTTCCTGTCATGCGGCCATTAAAAGTCGCATTCAGGTTGCCTGGAAAATTCGCACGTGGTGTCACCACTGTGTAGTCAGCGCCGACTGTCACGGCGTTTGCCAGCGCAATATTGTTCGCATTGGCGGACGCAGAAATGGCAGCCGCTTGAGCCGCCGCTAATGCAGTCTGTATTCCAGCGAGCCCTCCGACTGAGACCCCTGCGCTACCCGGTGCTACAGCAGCAGTCGCACCGGGTAGAGCGACGATCTGCTCGACTGGCTGAAGAGCACCAAGAACAGGAGCATCGGCGTTTAACGATGATGCGGCCGGTTTGATAGTCGGATTCATTGAACCGAGTTGTTTGATCAACTTATCCAATTCCTCCTGACTCATTTTTCCTTTATTGAGTGCCGCCAGCAACTCAAGGAAACCCGCCGAAGATTTCTTGTCATCGGAAATCACGGTGATAGTTTGCTTGCCTGGGCCCTCTATCGTGCCTAAAGCCTGCGCTCCTGTCTGTTCGCCCCAACGGGAGCTTGGTATATCGGAAAATGTACCGCCTGATTTAATAATCAACTCCTGCAACTTGGCCGCAATCGCTGCAAATTGCGCGCGCGTCATCGTTGCATCCAGAACTGGTGTCATAGCACTACTTGCAGAGAAGACACCCGCATCCAGCAGCTTTTGATACTTCTCCTGCGCGATGCTTGCGGGGGAAGCTGGCGTGGTAACCGGCAAGTCAATTTGCTTGGTCGGCAAAATTTGTTTAGTTTGTTCCTGTACGGGCTTCTCGACTGGCCTGATCTCTTCTTTCACCTGCTGCGTTTGAATTTTCTCCAACTGTTTTTGTTGCTCCTGTTGCTGTGTCAGTAGCAATTGCTTTTGCTGCTCAGGCGTCAGTTTTTCTACTTGTTTGATTTGCTCTTTGCTCTGCTCTAGCGCCGCTTTCTCAATTTGCTGCTGTTGCTTCTGTTGCTCCGATTGCTGCATCAATGCCAATTGCTGTTCAGGTGTCAGCTTCGCCGTCTGCCTGACTTCTTCCTTCGCCGGCGATGCCGCCTCCGCTTCCTTTCCCAACATTAATTGCCTTTGCTGTTCCAGCGTCGGCAGCGAGGGCTTGCTCTCTTGCGGTACGTTTTGGGTCTGTGGAGCTTGTGACTGCATGTAGCTCAGAATCTGCTGTTTTTGCTCCGGCGTATACGACTGGCTCAGCACCAGCTCCCTGCCTGTCGGCGAGAGGTTCTTGATAACATTCGCGATGATTTGCAGCGCTCTTTCAGACAATGGCGCCGGTGCCTGCTGACTGCTTGACTGAAGCTGGCCTGATTGCGACGTAGGAGCACGCTGCCGCATGAGCTGGCTCGGATCTATCTCGATACCTTGTACGTCTTGCGCTTGTACCGGATGCAAGGCAACGAGCGTCAACAAAAGAGATGAAGCACGACCCCACACCCAAAGCTGCCGTGCCCGAACAGATGCGCTGGACTTATATATAGATGTGTATGCGTGCATGTGCTTCTCCCTGACCACGCCGTAAGTAAAAACGGCTAATGGCGGCGAGGATAGCAATCGGCTTACTCTGAGTAAATACTGCAAATGCAGTAGTCAAAGCCCCCTGCAACCAGCCTGCAGCAGGCAAAAATCGTCACAAATAATTAACGGTATCTTCACGATAAACACATGTTTTTCACTCTGAAAAAGATTTCAAAATATTTGTGTAAACGCGTCAACGCGGATGATTTGGGTGGCGTTATGTACGTACGAACTGATTAAGCAGTTCGCAAAATTTCCTAATACTTTAGAGAGAGCACTCAAATGAATAAATTAATCGCTGCCCTGGTTGCCGGTCTGTTTGCCTCCACCGTTTTCGCACAAGCTGCTGCTCCAGCACCTGCTGCTGCTCCAGCTCCAGTAGCTGCAAAAACAGAAGCTGCAGCCCCAGCCAAAGCAACCAAAACACACGCTAAGAAACACAAAAAAGCTAAGAAAGCAAAAGCAGCTGCACCAGCAGCAGCTCCTGCAGCAGCTAAGTAATTCGCAGTAATTAAAAAAGACAGGTCTCGCCTGTCTTTTTTATTGCCCGATCAGACCGGATACTGATCGGGCATTTTTATGCGCGCTCGTTTGATGTGCCACTTAACGCGATGTTAACGCGCCAGGCAGCACATCCCGGGATTACACGCCTAATGCCCTGCCGTCGCTGCGCGGATCGTGTGCCCCCGTGAACGCTCCGGTTTTCTGGTTGATCATGATCGCGCCCGGATGTCCTGCCAACGGACTTTGCGCCGGGATCACGCTCATCTCGTGACCACGTCGCGCCAGTTCCTGGAACACCTGTTCGCCTGCATCTTTTTCCAGCTTCAGGGTATCCCGCGTATCGGAGAAGGTCTTACCCAACAAGAAGCGTGGTCTCGCCAATGCAGTCGCCGGATCCATGCCGTAGTCGATCATGCGCGTCAGGATCGCCGCCAGTGTTTGCGGCTGTCCATCCGCACCTTGTGTACCGTACAGGATCTCCGGCTTATCATTCTTCAGATACATGCCTGGGTTCAGGGTATGGAAAGGACGTTTGCCCGGTTGCAGTACGTTTTGATGTCCTTGCTTCAGGCTGAAAGAAGCGCCGCGGTTATGCCACAGGATGCCCGTATCACCCGCCATCACGCCACTACCCCAATCGAAGTACACGGTCTGCAACATGGATACTGAATTACCCTGATTGTCGGTTGCGCCGATATAAACCGTATCGCCATTTTTAAAGACATGCGGCCATGGCAGTGCCTGATCCATCTTGATACGACCTGCCCACTTGTCGAGGTTGTATTTGGACAGCATCGTGATGGATGGCACATGTACAAACTCAGGATCAGCGACGTACTGGTTGCGGTCGATGAAGGCGCGCTTCACTGCTTCCACCACAACGTGGTAGTAGTCGGCACTGCCTTCCGGAATTTTTTTCAGATCGAAACGATCCAGTATGCCCATGATTTCCAGCGTGGTGATGCCTTGTGTCGGCGGCTGATTCGCCAGCAATTCACCACCACGATAGGCGACACGCAATGGTGGTTCGATACGTGCCTGTGTTTTTGCCAGGTCGGACGCGGTCAATGGTGAACCTGCATCCTTCAGGCCTTTCGCAATACGCTCGGCCAGCTTGCCATCGTAGAAGTCACGATAACCACGCACTGCCAGCATTTCCAGCGTGTCTGCCAGTTGCGGTTGTTTGTACAACTCGCCAACTTCCGGCACTTTGCCGTTCACCATGAAGTGATTGGCAATCGCTGGCATGTCCGCCAATTCCTTTAGACGGAAATCCATCCAGAAGCGCTCTGATGGTGAAACAGGGAAACCGTTGCGTGCGTAGCCGATAGCAGGCTTCAGCAATTCAGCCCAGCTCTTGTGACCGGCCAGTTCCTTGTTGCTGATATCGAAGGCCTTACCCAGGGTATCTACATTGGCCGCCGTCGTCAGCATCGAGCCGGGACCACGTACCGGGATGGAGCCGCTGTACTGCGGCAGTATCTGCGGCGCCTGGCCGATACCGGATAAGGTCCTGACTTTACCATTGCGATCGCTGATGATCATGAAAGCATCGCCACCGAATCCCGAGAAATGGGGATAAGTGACGTTCAGGCAGCTGGCAATGGCAATCGCAGCTTCAATCGCATTACCACCTGATTTCAATACATCCAGTCCTGCCTTGGTTGCCAGTTCGTGCGGGCTGGTGACCATGCCTTTGGTCGAAGTTGCCAGCACATTTTTGGGCTTGGCATCCTGTGCCAGCGATAAAGGTGCCAGCGTACCCAGTGCCATTGCACCGGAAGCGGATAAAAAGTCTCGTCTCGTCATATCCTGAAACATCTTGTTCTTCATGTCTTCTCCAATATTTAATTGAGACAAGACACGCACCAACAACAAATTCCACAGCGATTGATGCGAGCTTGCCTATCTTTTTTAGGTAATGCATGCAACGGTACGGCAAGCTAATAGTAGCAGTGCCAATATCGCATATGGGCGAAAAAAACCGCCCCGTCTGTCAGAAAGGGCGGCGATATTTGTACGCTTATACTTTTTGTTGAACTTGCTGATTTTGCTTTGCTTGCGGGAAAGTATTTTCCAGCGGCACATGACGATGCGAGAAGTTAGCTGTGATCCATGCGTAGATAGGACCCAGTGCGTTCATCACAATTACGACACCCAGTGCGGACAGCGGGTCTTTAGGGGTAGGACCGAAGCCGCCGAACATGGTCGCGAAAAACGAAGCGAAACCGAAGAACATACCCGGCACAAAACTCAGGCCTGGCAGGCGTGCCGACATGATCATCGCTGTATTAAGGCAGAACAGGATAATCATCTCTGCGATCACCAGATTAGTGCCGGAGAAGTTTTTCGATGCGATACCAAAACCGGTTACAACGAGGAAGCCGGTAAAGGAACCGAATGCTAGCGTAGGCCAGATACGCTTCATGTTAGCGATGGTAGGACCACCCATAGCAAAGGTCCCTGCCCAGCTCACGAAGATCGCCCAGACTGGCAAATGCCATGGCAACTGGACCATAAGGACGGTGGTAACTGCGAGTAATGATGCAACAACGGCGTGTGGTGGCTTTTTCATTTCTGTCTCCTGATTAATCAAATGATGTGATTCTTGTGTAGTTATTATTTGGCGGTAGCCGGTTCGCAGACATGGCCAGTGGCACCATGATCTTTTGCACCGCAACAGCCGTGACGGTGGATTTCCGCTTTATGCTGGGTTACCACGGTAATCTTGCCGCGCTTGATTACCCATGAACGGGCAGGTATATCGAGCAGGGCATCCGCGACCTGATACGTATCGAGAATGACCAGGTCAGCCTGCTTACCGACAGCGACACCATAGTTGCCACCGATACCGATAGAACGTGCAGCATTGGTAGTGCCCATTTCAAGGATCGCAGCCTGGTGCGCCGGCGTACCGAAGGACACCGCATGCGCCAGCATATTGCCGATCACCAGCATGTCTGCTTTACCGAAAGGCGTGAACGCATTGCGGATATTGTTGGACGAGTACGCGACGTTGACACCTGCTTCGTGCAACGAACGTACCGGCGTCAAACCGCGACGACGATTCTTTGTATCATTGCGACCACCGAGGTAGAGGTCGGTCGCAGGCAGGGTAACGATGCTGATGTCGGCCTTGCGCAGCAACTCAATGATCGGTTTCAGCTCGTCCGGATCCAGTGAACCCAGGCTGGTCACGTGGCCCATGGAGACACGTCCCTGATAACCGGTATCGATGGTTT
>JBEBUE010000112.1:0-7914 GCA_040393485.1 Herminiimonas sp. | reverse complement strand
GGCGGTATTAGCCGGACAAATGACTGATGACATGGGCGATATCGAATTACCGATTGCCAAAGACCCGCTTAATTTCCCGAAGCTGAAGGTTTGCTTTGACACCGGCAAGCCGGCCAGCAGCCACTACGAGGTCATGGACCGGCAGGCAAATACGACGCGTGTATTGTTCACGCCGCTTACAGGGCGTACCCATCAACTGCGTATCCACAGTGCCGGAGTAGGACATCCGATACTTGGATGCGATCTGTATGGCACGTCCGAGAGCGAGCAGATGGCGAGCAGGTTGTTGCTACATGCGATGACGCTGGAGTTTGATCATCCACTTAGTGGAGAGCGGATGCAAGGCATCAGCCCATGTCCGTTTTAAGCGCGCTGTTGCAGCGGGCCTGCTATAGCATAAATCTCGGCAAATTCAATGGCCGGCAGCGGCCGTGAAAACAGATAGCCTTGTCCTTCCGCACAACCTATTGCGAGCAAGGCGGAACACTGTTCCTCGGTTTCTATGCCTTCGGCTATCGTTTCCAGTTTAAATGCATCCGCCATATCGAGCACTGCGCCGATCACGGTTTTATCCTGCGGTGAAGCGATCATGCCTTGTACGAATGAGCGGTCGATCTTGATGCGACTCAGCGGATATCGCTTAAGCAAACTCAGGGAGGCGTATCCGGTACCAAAATCATCAAATGCCACGCCTACGCCTTTGCTGCGTAACAACTGCAGCGATTCAAGTACCAGGTCATCATGATCGAGCACGATGTCTTCGGTGATTTCCAGTTCCAGTGCTGCCGGCGGCAGGCCATGTCTTTCCAGCGCCGAGGTTACGCGACTGGCCAGGTCATCCATGCGGAATTGCGCACCAAACAAATTGACGCCCATGCGGAAATCTCGCACGCCGTTTCGCATCCATTCTGCTGCCTGAGCGCAGGCTTGATCCAGTACCCAGGTACCGACCGTCGCAGCCAAAGGGCCACTTTGCAATGCCGGCAGGAAAGCAGCCGGTGACAGCAGGCCGCGCTCGGGATGCCGCCAGCGCAGCAATGCTTCAGCACCGGCCAGTGAGTTGTCCGCCAGGCGAATTTGTGGCTGGTAAAACAATACGAATTCGCCTTGATGCAAGGCGCGTTGCAGTTCCAGTCCGTATAGATGACGCGCTACTGCTTCCATGCGTAACTGATTTACATACATGAAGGCCTGTGCACCACCCAGCCGTTTGGCCTGGAATAAAGCCAAATCAGCATTGCTGATTAACTCGAGCGCTTCTTCTGCATGCTCGGGTGCTGTCGCAAAACCGCAGCTGGCTGTTACGCGTATTGAGTGGTCTTCAATGACGAGGGTACTGCTAATGTGATCTATGATGGATTGTGCCACGCACTGTACCCACGTCGGATCGCTGGTGTCTCGTAATAGCACAGCGAATTCATCGCATCCTATGCGTGCCGCCAAACCAGTTTCGCCGATAACAGACTCAAGCCTGCGTGCGACTTCACAAAGGATGGCATCGCCTACCGCATGACCCAGCGTGTCATTCAAATCCTTGAAACAGTCGAGATCGATCATCAGCACGGATGCGGGCCTGCTGTGCGCAAGTAGTCTTTCAACTTCACGATACAAGAAGGCGCGATTGGCGAGTCCGGTCAGTGAATCGGTATTGGCAAGGCGATATAGTTCGGCTTCTTCGCGTTTCTTTGCCGAGATATCCTGCAGGTGGGCATTGAAAATTAGTTGGCCGTTGTCTTGCCAGCAAAAGAGCGATAAGCCTAACTGAAACTCCGAACCATCTTTGCGCAGCCCGCAAATCGTGTCGGGTATGACCAGGCCATCAAATGTACTTTTGAGAACAGCTTCACGTACCAGTTCCTGAAATAAAGGACGCGCGCGTTCCGGCATCAGTACATCAGCCAACATGCCGTGGCCTTCCTGCAGTGCGTAGCCATGCAATGTTGCCGCGGCGTGATTCCAGTTAACTATTCTGCGCTGTTCATCAAACCAGACGACAGCAGTGGGAGAGTTGCGTGCGAATTCTTCGAATGAAGGACGGGCTTTCTCCAGTGATAATTCTATGCGTCGTAGTTCCAGGCGATCGACTGTCATCTTCGCCAATTCGCGTAAGCGTTCGCAATCCCCAGCTGTAAACTCTCGCGGCTGACCATCAATGACGCATAAGGCACCGAGCGCGTAACCATCTGGAGAAAGTAAGGGTACGCCAGCATAAAAGCGTAAATTAGTCGAGCCCGTAACCAGCGGGTTGTCATGAAAGCGTTCGTCCAGATGTGAGTCCGGGATGACCATCACATCGTTCTGCAAAATGGCATGTGCGCAGAAAGAAGCATTCCGGGACATATCGACTTCACCGACACCAGCGCTTGCTGCAAAAAATACGTGATCATTGCCTATCATGTTAACGGCGGCCACCGGCATACCAAACATGCGCGACGCAATCTGAACGACAGGATCGAGGGAAGGAAGTGGCCGGTCGGCGCTCAAACCATAGGCAGCCAAAGCTTGTAGGCGTTGAATTTCATCCGGCGGAATGGGAGGACATTTCATAGGAAATTTCCGTTCAAAGGCGCTGACAGATGCAAACTTATTTCTACTATAACGTTTTTTGGAACATGCTCAAAGGAAAGTGTTGACGTTCGGCACCATGCGATACGGAGTATGCAAACTTTCTTTATCTATTTCACTATTAACGTCTGATAACGGCTTATTTCTATCCCATGAATATGGGAGTTTGAGTGGTGATGTGCAGGATTTTCAGCAAGAGCCGCCGAATGATGGTGGCGTCTCTCAAAATCGGAATTCTATTTTTTGAGAGACGCAACGTTATGAAAATTTATGATGCGGAAAAGCAGAGACTTGTTTATTCAATGGCCGCAGCAATCGCTTTGCCGACATCAGTCGTGTTGCTGCTGCCGCCAAGGTCGGGTGTGTTCGGGCCTTGTACCAACACTGTTTCTATCGCCTTCATGATGGCATCGTGCGCTGCTTTGTAATTTGCATCCCCATTGCCCAGGAAGTCGAGCATCATTGCACCGGACCAAATCATGCCAATAGGGTTGGCAATGTTTTTGCCGAAGATATCCGGTGCTGAGCCATGTACCGGTTCGAACAATGAAGGAAACTTGCGTTCGGGATTCAGATTGGCCGATGGTGCGATACCTATGGTGCCAGTACAAGCCGGACCCAGATCGGACAGGATGTCGCCGAACAAATTGGAGGCCACTACCACGTCGAAACGCTCTGGAGATAAAACGAAGCGCGCGCATAAAATATCGATGTGATATTTGTCCCAACGCACATCTGCATAGGACGGAGCCATCGCTTCGACGCGACTGTCCCAATAAGGCATGCTGATTGAAATGCCATTCGACTTGGTAGCAGACGTTAAATGTTTCTTGGGCCTGCTTTGCGCCAATTCAAATGCGTACTTGAGGATACGATCAGTACCACGGCGCGAGAAGATCGCATTCTGCGACACGAACTCGTGCTCGGTACCATCAAAACTCTTACCACCGACTGCCGAATACTCTCCTTCGGTATTCTCCCGTACCACGTAGAAGTCGATATCGCCGGGTTTGCGATTCGCGAGCGGGCAGGGCACGCCTGGCATCAGGCGCACCGGGCGCAAATTGACGTACTGATCAAAGTCACGACGGAACTTGATGAGGGAACCCCACAAGGAAATATGATCCGGAACCAGTGCGGGCATGCCCGCCGCACCAAAGTAAATGGCCTCAAAACCTTCCAATTGTTGACGCCAGTCATCCGGCATCATCTGTCCATGCTTCAGGTAATACTCGCAGTTAGCCCATTCCATCGTCGTGAACTCAAGCGCGATGTTGAATTTGCGCGCCGCCGCCTGCAGTACACGCAAACCTTCCGGCATCACTTCATTACCTATGCCGTCACCGGCGATGACTGCGATTTTATGGGCTTGCATGAAATACCTTTCACGTGAGAGACGGAAGAGTGCGCATTGATCTTACCGAAACCAGATGAATATACAAGCGGGTGGCTACACGACCTACACTTTCGGAAACAGGACCGTCGGTTTGGGTTGGAACTCCTTGTACACATCGCGATAGCAGTCGCGGATGAATTGCATGTCTGTATCGCCTATAGCTTGCAGATCGTAGCCGAAAGGCTTTTGCACCAGCTCAACACCATAGTCGGGATTGCTGCCTGGTCGCTGAGGGTCTGTGGCAAGCGCATTAATTTTGTCAGTGAATTCTTGAGGCGTGATTTGCATGAAGGCTTTCGTTTGGTTAGCAGGAAAGTGGAGTGCGGCTGTAAAGGGGAGCAGTCTACTTCATCATGACTCAAGGCGTGTTGACCGTGAGTGCTTCGGAATTTGGGGATATCCGAATTGAATGTGGGGGGGAAGAATAGTAGGCGCTGTCTAAAAGGCCAAAAGAAAAGGGCCTAGTTTTTCAACTAGGCCCTTCATATTCTGTGGCTCCCCGACCTGGACTCGAACCAGGGACCTGCGGATTAACAGTCCGTCGCTCTACCGACTGAGCTATCAGGGAACAGAAGCGAGATTATGTATCAAGAACTCTCACTTGTCAAAGCTTTCGCGATAAATTTCTTTGTTTTTTGCAAAAATATTTATCGCGCTTTTAATACTACCTATTAAATGACTTTTGCGATTGCGCCAACGACGTAATCGATGTTGCGTGTGTTCAAAGCTGCGACGCAGATACGGCCAGTGTCGATAGCGTAGATCGAGTATTCGTCACGCAGGCGATTGACTTGTTCTTTGGTCAGGCCAGAGTACGAGAACATGCCGCGTTGTTGAATAACGAAGTCGAAATTGTGCGCTGGTGCTTGCTCTTTCAACTTCTGTACGAATGCTTGACGCATGTCACGGATACGTACGCGCATGTCAGCCAGCTCTTGTTCCCACAGTGCACGCAGTTCTGGTGTTGCCAGTGCTGTTGCAACAACTTGGCCGCCGTGGATCGGTGGGTTGGAGTAGTTGGTGCGGATGACGCGTTTCAGTTGCGACAGGACGCGTGCTGCTTCTTCTGCGCTGACTGCGACGATGCTCAATGCGCCAACGCGTTCGCCGTACAGCGAGAACGATTTGGAGAAGGAGTTCGAAACGAATACCGGGCCGCCAGCTTCTGCGAATTGACGAACCACTTTGCCGTCGGATTCGATGCCGTCGCCAAAGCCTTGGTAAGCCATGTCGAGGAATGGAATCAGGCCGCGTTTCAATACGACTTCAATGACTTGCGCCCATTGTGCGTCGCTCAAGTCTGCGCCGGTTGGGTTGTGGCAGCAAGCGTGCAGCAGGACGATCGAGCCGCTAGGGATCGATTTCAGGGTGTCCAGCATGCCGGTGAAGTTCACGCCGCGGGTTGCCGCGTCGTAGTATGGGTAGTTGTTAACAACGAAACCAGCCGACTCAAACAGTGCGCGGTGGTTTTCCCAGCTTGGATCGCTGATCCAGACTTGTGCGTTTGGTGCGAAGCGTTTCAGGAAGTCAGCGCCCAGTTTCAATGCGCCGGTGCCGCCGATTGCTTGCGCGGTCACTGCACGTTTTTCCTTGACTACTGCACTATCGGCACCAAATACGAGTTCTTGTACTGCTTTATCGTAAGCAGCCAGGCCGTCGATAGGCAGGTAGCCGCGTGGCGACAGTTTTTCTGCCAGCAGTACTTCAGCTTTACGTACGCATTCCAGCAAAGGCAACTTGCCGTTGTCGTCGTTGTATACGCCGACACCAAGATTGATTTTATTCGGATTCTTGTCTGCATTGAATGCTTCGGTAATACCAAGAATCGGGTCACGGGGCGCCATTTCGATGGCGTTGAGGAGCGAAGCAGGAAGAGGTGCGTTCATCGTGATAACATCAAAAGTTAGCTGCAAACGGTGGTGTTGCAGACGGGTTGTATGAAGCGCAAGGCCAAAAGTCTTGCGGGAAATGCGACTCACTATTTTACCAAAGGTCGGATTTAAATGGCTGATTTATCCCAGGTTTCCAATCCAGTTGACGAATCGAAAATCGTTACCTTCCCGAACTCCCCGTTTCGCCTGCATCAGCCCTTCCCGCCGGCAGGGGATCAGCCGACCGCAATCGCGAAATTGGTTGAGGGTATCGAGGACGGGCTGTTTTACCAGACGCTGCTGGGCGTAACCGGTTCCGGCAAGACTTATACAGTTGCTAACGTGATCGCCCGTATGGGGCGTCCGGCCATTGTTTTTGCGCCAAATAAGACACTGGCGGCGCAGTTATATAGTGAATTCCGCGAGTTTTTCCCGGAAAACGCGGTCGAGTATTTCGTCAGTTACTACGATTATTACCAACCGGAAGCGTATGTACCGCAGCGCGACTTGTTCATCGAGAAAGATTCATCGATTAACGAGCATATCGAGCAGATGCGCCTGTCCTGCACCAAATCGCTGATGGAGCGGCGTGATGTGGTGATTATTGCGACGGTTTCGGCGATTTACGGTATCGGTAACCCGAGCGAATACCACCAGATGATCCTGACCCTGCGGGCCAGGGATAAGGTCAGCCAGCGCGATGTGATTGCGCGCCTGATCGCGATGCAATATACGCGCAATGAGGTAGATTTCGGCCGCGGCACCTTCCGCGTGCGCGGCGACACGATTGATATTTTCCCGGCTGAGCATGCTGAGCTGGCGATCCGGGTCGAGATGTTCGATGACGAGATTGAAAGTTTGCAACTGTTTGATCCGCTGACGGGGCGCGTCAAACAAAAGATCCCGCGTTTTACCGTGTACCCTGGTTCGCATTACGTGACGCCGCGTGCCACTGTATTGCGGGCGATAGAGACGATCAAGGATGAGTTGCGGGAGCGCCTGGAGTTCTTCCGCAAGGAAAGCAAGCTGGTCGAAGAGCAACGCCTTGAGCAGCGCACCCGTTTCGACCTGGAAATGATGCAGGAAATCGGCTTTACTAAGGGTATCGAAAACTATTCGCGTCACCTGAGCGGTGCCAAGGCTGGTGAGCCGCCACCAACGCTGGTCGACTACCTGCCGCCGGATGCCTTGATGTTCATGGATGAGTCGCACGTCCTGATGGGACAGCTCAACGGTATGTATAACGGTGACCGCGCGCGCAAAACCAATTTGGTTGATTACGGCTTTCGCTTGCCGTCTGCATTGGATAACCGGCCGCTGCGCTTCGATGAGTTCGAAGGCAAGATGCGGCAGATGGTGTTCGTCTCGGCGACACCCGCCGATTATGAAAATACGCATGCCGACCAGGTGGTCGAGCAAGTCGTGCGTCCGACTGGTCTGGTGGATCCGGTGATTAGCGTGCGCCCGGCTTCGACCCAGGTGGATGACTTGATGTCAGAAATCACCGATCGCGTGAAGAAGAACGAGCGTGTCCTGGTCACGACGCTGACCAAGCGTATGGCCGAGGAATTGACTGAATTCTTGACTGACAATGGCGTCAAGGTGCGTTACCTGCACAGCGATATCGATACGGTCGAGCGGGTAGAGATCATCCGCGATTTGCGCCTGGGCACTTTTGACGTGCTGGTCGGGATTAACTTGTTGCGCGAAGGGCTGGATTTGCCGGAGGTGTCTTTGGTGGCGATCCTGGACGCGGATAAGGAAGGCTTCCTGCGTTCCGAACGCAGCCTGATCCAGACCATAGGCCGCGCCGCGCGTAACCTGAGCGGGATGGCGATACTGTACGGCGACAAGGTGACCGACTCCATGCGTCGCGCCATTGATGAAACCGAGCGCCGTCGCGCCAAGCAAATTGCTTTCAATGCGGCCAATAACATCACGCCTATGGGTATCAAGAAGAATATCCGTGAGTTGATTGATGGTGTGTACAGCCCGCAGGAAGCGCGCCTCGAGTTACAGGTGGCGCAAGAGCACGCCAAGTATGAGGCGATGAGCGAGAAGCAGGTCAGCAAGGAAATCAAA
>JBEBUE010000111.1:0-7959 GCA_040393485.1 Herminiimonas sp. | reverse complement strand
ACGTGACCCCAGCTCTTCCAATACATCCACACCAAATCAACTTTGTTTAGGGAAAATCTGAAATTTAATTAGAAAATAGGCAAAGGAAATAGAAATTGGGAGAAATGAGAAAGAGAGGCAAAATGAGTGAGAACCATAAAGGCCCCATCCTTATTGATTTACATCGAAAACTGACTCACGTATAGAACACAATCCCACTTAATAAAGTGAGTAGGAGATATGGAGTGATCGACGTAGCATTACTTGGAATTATTCGACGCCGACACCTTCGCGACCAGATCAAATTGAGGGAGATATCCAAACGACTGTGTATCTGCCGAAATACCGCCAGACGTTTCTAAGCTCTGAAACTGTCGAGCCAGCGTAGGCTGATCGACATTCTCCGACTTCCCTCGACAAATATGCATTCAAACTTTCCTCCTGGCTGAAGACCGAGGCAGCGAAGTCACGCAAGCAAGGACGAACCCTGAAACAGATGCATATCGACTTGTATGCATTGGGATTTGAAGGATCGTACTAGCGGGTTGCGAACTTTGCCTGGCAATGGAAGGCAGATCAGTTGGGGAGGGGCAATTCTGCGAGCAAATCAACAGCTAGCCGACTAACTGCTACCCAACCTCAAAATTACTTAATAGGGTGAGTCAGGATTTGATGCAATTCAACACAAGACTTATTGATATGAAAAAATCTTGCTCAACAAACAAGAGACTCAACGACGCCACTTAGGATCGCAAATGGATGTGGGAATAAGTCACGCAAAAAAATAACGTGACAAAGCAAAAGGGATTACGTCTTTTGGACGTAATCCCTTATATATGCTGGTGCGGCTGGCAGGAATCGAACCCACGACCCCTTGGTTCGTAGCCAAGTACTCTATCCAGCTGAGCTACAGCCGCGAAAGAAAAAATTATAGCATGACTATATTTCCAATTGGAAGCCCCGTTTGCAGATTTTTATCTAAATAATTCTACAAAAGCATTTTTTCTTGTTCTCCATACGACGGCACTGCCGCCCGCCTGCTCTCTTTTTATTGCTTACGCCATATAAATAAGCGGCAAATCAAGCAACGCATCCCAAATTCCGCACAGATCAAAACCGCCTTTTCAGATACGTACAACGAACGATTATTAAAGCAAAAAACTTATGCTACAGTCGTCGCAATTGTTTTCATCTGCAACCATATCCAATCATCGCTTGCCGGAGACGAGATGGTCGACCGCCGCACCACAAGCAAAAAACACATTGAACAAAAGGGAAACATCATTAACACGATGCATGCCGAATGGATGCCTACAATATTGCAAGGGGCGTCCAGCGAGATCTACGTTTTAAACTGCAACACACTACGCTTTGAATATGCCAACCCCAGCGCCTGCAAAAACCTGCAATACAGCCACGATGAATTAAGCCAGATGTCGCCTACCTGCATTGCCAGGGAAATGACGCAAGACACCTATGCGCAATTTATCCTGAGCTTGCAACACGACAGCAGTACTCCCATCTCAGTCAGTACGCAGCACACGCGCAAGGATGGCAGCAGCTATCCGATCGAATTCCAGTTGTTCTACCTGGCGTCAGATACAACACCGTCCATCATTGCCATCGGCAACGACGTCAGTTCGCGCGACAAGTCAGACAAAGCGCTGCGCGCCAGCGAGTCGCGCCTCAGTGCGATGGTTTCCAATACACCGGGCCTCGTGTATCAATTCCGACTACGCAAGGATGGCAGAATCTCCTTCCCTTATGTCAGCGATGGCTGTGACGCATTGCTCGGCATCAGCGCGGAAGAGTTATGCGATAACCCGGCATTGTTTACCGGTTTGATTTTGCATCAGGATATGTCTTCATTCCGTGACACCATGCGCATCTCTGCCGAACAGATGAGTAATTGGAACTGGGAGGGTCGCATCTGGGTAGAGGAATGGAAAGACATTAAATGGATCAATCTGCGTGCCACACCACGCGCGCTGGAAGATGACAGCGTGCAGTGGGAAGGCATCATGACGAACATCACCGCCAGCAAACAGGAGCAGGAAGAAATTATCCGTTCGCGCGCGCAACTGGCAGAGTTGTCAGCACACGTGAACACCGTCAAGGAAAAGGAACGTACGCGCATCGCACGCGAAATCCACGATGACCTCGGGGGCAACCTGACCGCGATCAAGATGGCGCTCGCATTATTGACCCGACGCTTACCAAGCAAATCCCCGGAGCTTCATGAAAAAGCCGCTTACGTCGAATCGCTGGTAGATCGCACGATAGAAACCGTGCATCGCATCGCCGGCGACCTGCGTCCCGGCATCCTTGATTTTGGCCTGGTTGCCGCCATCGACTGGCAAAGCAAGGAGTTTGAAAAGCAATTGGGCATGCCGTGTGAGTTCGTTTCGAACAAGGCAGAGATCGATCTGGACCTGGATCAGGCGACCGCCTTGTTCCGTATCTTCCAGGAAGCGCTCACTAATATTGCCAAGCATGCGCAGGCCAGCCTGGTAACGGTGCAGCTCATGCACACGCCGCAATACGTGCGCCTGGAAATTATCGATAATGGTCGCGGTATAGAACTCGCCGATCGCGCCAAACCGAAGTCATTCGGTATACGCGGCATGGTGGAGCGTTCGGTAGCGATGGGCGGCAGTCTTTCGGTCAGCACTGCGCCTAAAGGTGGCACAGTCGTTGCTATTAACCTACCCTTGCCCGCTACACCAGTCTCTGGCAGCATCCAGATGAATAATATTGGGCATTAAGCGACAGAATTTGGCGGTCAGGAACCTTGTTGCGCCAAAATTTGTCACATTCTGACAAATAGCCAAGCAGAATTTGGCACTGTTATGCAGGCTCTATAAAGCAAAACAATGACAACGAAGAACATCATTAAAGTCTTGATTGCCGACGATCATGCGATCGTACGTGAGGGCTTGAAGCAAATCCTTGCAGACACGAAAGATATCGTCGTTGCCGGCCATGCCGAAAACGGCATAGAAGCAATCAAACTCACCCGCGAAGGCACTTGCCACGTATTACTGCTGGATATCTCTATGCCTGATCGCAGTGGGATAGAAGTACTGAAGCAGGTCAAGAAGGAATCCCCGAAAACCGCAGTCCTCATGCTCTCCATGCACCGCGAAGACCAATACGCGATACGTTCGCTCAAGGCTGGTGCTTCCGGTTATCTGAATAAGCAAAGCGCACCGGCTGAACTGGTGAATGCGATACGCCAGGTGGCCGGTGGCCGCAAATACATTAGCGCAGCATTGGCCCAGGAATTGGCGAACCAGATCAGCGATGACCATGAAACACCCCTGCATGAAACCCTGTCCGACCGTGAATACCAGACCCTGACCATGATTGCTTCCGGCAAAACTGTCAGCGACATCGCCAATGAACTGGTGCTGTCCGTCAAAACCATCAGCATGTATCGTTCGCGTCTTTTGCAAAAGATGAAACTTCGCCACAATGCCGAACTAACGCATTACGCGATCAAAAATCATTTGGTCGATTAAATAAAAACCGCATTTTCAATGCGTCGCGATTATTGCCTTAAAGACAAAATAAAACGCGTCATTTGCCGTTTTTTTGTTGCATTTTGGATAAATCACCAAAGTGGTCAGCATTTGCCTGCCTAATCCCCGTATCAGACTAGTCTGCTTGGTTATATTATTGCGAAATAGGCCGATATGCGGCCTCTCAACAATAAAGAAACCCGCGTGCATTCATGCAAGACAAGCGAGACCCTCCGTCACAAAACCCTGCTGAAATCGCACGAGAAGCTTTTCGCCAACTGGCCGTACGCAGGATAGCGCCGACGCCGGACGCTTATCGCGCCATTTACGACGAAATCGCAGGTTATACGCCCCAGCCCACACCGGAAGACATTCTGGGCGAGTTCGCCGCCTCCCTGGCGACCGCGCCGGACGGCGTTGCCATCATAGGTAAAACACTGGAAGAAGCGGCCTCAACCTCGTACTGGCCCGACTTCAGCAAAGGCCTGACGCAACTGGTCAAGCATTATCAGACCCAGTTGGCGATACAAGCCAATAACAATACTGCATCGGCACCGGCAACTTCCGGCAACGCTGGCCTGTCAATGGTTGACGACCCACAGCCAGCCCTCTTACGCGATTTGCTGACACGCACGCTGACCCTGGCAGTTGCTTCGCTGTTGCAAGGCGCGCCTGAGCTGGCCGCCGAAGCCGAAGCACTCGGGCGCTCGATCAAGGACGCCCAGACCGAAGCCAGCCTGAATGAAGTCTCCGGCAAACTCAAGCAGCTGTGCTTCAAGATCGAACTCAAGAGCGGTGACATGGCACAGCAACAGGAAATGCTGTTGCGCCTGTTCCGCCTGCTGCTGGAAAACATAGGCGGACTGCTCGAACACGACTCGTGGATGCACGGACAAATTGAAGCGGTACGCGATTTGATTTCCGCTCCTATTAATGATGTTGCGCTCAACGAGGTAATGCGCAGCCTGAAAGAAGTTATCTACAAACAAGGCACGTTGAAGAACAGCATCAACGACGCCAAAGTTACCGTCAAAAACATGGTCAACACATTTATCGATCGTCTGGCTGACATTGCCAACACTACCGGCAACTACCACCAGCAAATTGACAGGTACTCGAAAGAGCTCACGCAAACTGCGGATATCAACAAGCTCAGCAAGATACTGGACGAAGTCAAACGCGAAACCCGTAACGCGCAAGCTGAAGCGCTGCGCTCGCGCGATATAGTGCTGGCCGCCCGCAAGGATGTCGAAGATGCCGAAGCGCGCATCCATAACCTGGAACAGCAGCTGGAAGAGATGAGCGAACTGGTACGTGAAGATCAACTGACCGGCAGCCTGAACCGGCGCGGCCTGGATGATGTGCTGGATCGTGAAATAGCCCGCGCGGACAGGCGCGCATCGCCACTCTGCATCGCCATGCTGGATCTGGACGATTTCAAGCAAATCAACGATAAGTACGGCCATATTGCCGGTGACGAAGCGCTCATCCACCTGGTACGCGTTATCAAGGAAACACTACGTTCGATGGATGTTATTGCCCGCTTCGGTGGTGAAGAATTCCTCATCGTCCTGCCGGACACTCCGCTGGATGAAGCAATACAAACCGTCACGCGCCTGCAGCGCGAGCTGACCAAACAGATCTTTATGCACAACCACACCCGCCTGCTGATGACGTTCAGCGCCGGTGTCGCACTGCGCAAAGAGCTCGAAGACCAGGCTGGCATGATCAAACGCGCAGACATCGCCCTCTACGAAGCGAAAAAAGCCGGTAAAAATCGGGTCATACCTGCGAAATAAGGATCATCAAAGCTATCCTCAATGAGAAATTGACCAACAAAAGCCCCGCAGAGATGCGGGGCTTTTTGCTAATTCTTTGACGCCACGTCGTTTTTTCACAATGTTTTGCAATTATTTTTATCGGTGCCGGGAGCGTCAATCGGCCAGATAATGTGTTTTTTGGCAATTTCCCACTCGACAGGAATTTGGAAAAATTAAGGGTAAATTCGCTTTTTATTTGTTTTAAATCTCATGTTTTTTCCTTAAAGATTTTCCGGATAGCAACCGACAAAGGACATATCTGGCTGCAGTTCGGGCGAGACCGGGAAAAAATTAGTTTCAGTCCATCACTAAACTTTTCCCGGAACCGTCCGATAAAACTTACAACGACGCTGTATATGCAATAAATCGCAAAGCAGGCGTTGAAGTGCTTCAGTCGGACTTCTATCGGACTACAACAGGAGAATTAACATGGCCGCAGTCATTAATACCAATATCTCGTCGCTGAATTCGCAACGTAACCTGACCTCTTCGCAAGCTTCCCTCGCAACTTCGCTGCAACGCCTGTCCTCAGGTCTGCGTATCAACAGCGCAAAAGATGACGCGGCAGGTCTGGCAATTTCTGATCGTATGACCAGCCAAATCAACGGCTTGAACCAGGCAGCACGTAATGCCAACGACGGCATCTCGATGACACAAACAGCTGAGGGTGGTCTGGCAACAGCAACCGATCTGCTGCAACGTATGCGTACCCTGGCAGTGCAAGCTGCTAACGGCACCAACTCCGCATCTGACCGCGCTTCGCTGCAAGAAGAAGTCGGCCAACTGCAACAAGAGTTGAACCGTGTTGCTAACACAACCCAGTTCAACGGCCAAAACGTTCTGGACGGCTCGCTGAGCAACGCTCAATTCCAGGTCGGTGCTAACGCTAACCAAACGATCAACTTCTCGATCAGCAACACCCAAGCGTCCGCTATCGGTAACAACTCGATCAAAACTACAGCTACTGGCAATACTTCCGGTGCTTCGTCGTTCGCTGGTACCGTTGCTGGCACCATCGGCGTCAACCAAAATGCTGCACAAACCCTGACAGTACAAGGTAACGGCACAACCTCGACCTACGCTGCTGCTGCTGGCGCGACTGCATACGCAATCGCTAAAGGCATCAACGCTGCTTCCGGTTCGACCGGCGTGACAGCAACTGCAACAACGACAGCTACCCTGGCAAACTTCACTGCCGGTACCCAATCGTTCACGATCCAGGGCGCACCTAAAGCTGACGGCTCGGCTAACCCAGTAACCGTTACAGCAACGATGGCTACTGCAACTGACGTTGGCGGCCTGGCTGCAGCGATCAATGCACAATCCGGCGTAACCGGCATCAACGCGATTGCTGATACATCGACAGGCAAAATTTCGCTGTCCCAAGCGCAAGGTTACGACATCGGCATTACCAACAACCTGACCGCTAATAACTCGACCACACTGCAAGGCAGCACCGGCACAGCCAAGGCTCTGGTACGTGGCGCAGCAGATGCAGCAGCAGTTGGCGATTCGATGACTGTCGGCGGCACTCTGTCGTTCAACTCGTCGGGTTCGTTCACCGTGGGTACTTCGGCTGCTGGCACCATCTTCACTGCAGCTGCTAACTCGAGCGCACTGTCGTCGGTTGCTAGCATCGACATCACCACATTGACCAACGGTATCCCAAGCGGCGCAAACGATGCATTGCAAGTCATTGACTCTGCTCTGGCAAACATCAGCTCCTCCCGCGCTTCGCTGGGTGCTCTGCAAAACCGTTTCACATCAGTTGTTTCTTCGCTCAGCACCACCAGCGAAAACTTGAGCGCAGCCCGCAGCCGTATCCTGGATGCTGACTTCGCTTCGGAAACAGCTAACCTGACACGTGGTCAAATCTTGCAACAAGCTGGTACCGCAATGTTGGCGCAAGCGAACTCGCTGCCTAACGGCGTACTCGCTCTGCTCCGTGGCTAATCACAGCACGTCAGCAGCGTAGTAAATAATGAATCCCCGGCTGCATTTTGGTAGCCGGGGATTCGTTACAACAGGAGTCAATTATGGATATCGGACAAATTGCTAGCAGCACCAAAGCAGGTACACGAATCGATCCGCAACCTGTACCCGTCAGCAGCGGCGTAGTCAGCCCTGCCGCTAAAGGTGCATCTGCTCCCGTACTCACTTCCGCCGCGGTCCAGCAACCGGATGCCGCCACCGCGCAAAGCCAGCTCGGACAAGCACTACAAAGTATCAACAAAGCACTGCAAGACCAGTCTTCCAACCTGGAATTCACGGTCGATACTGATAGCAATCGCACCATCGTCAAAGTTGTCGATCAGCAGACCAAAGAAATCATCCGTCAGATGCCTTCTGTCGAAGCGATCGAAATTTCCAAAGCCTTGGATAAATTGCAAGGTTTGTTGGTGAAGCAAAAAGTATAAATTGCATCAAACAGACGGGTAATTCACCCTCTTACCTTGGGCTTACCCCAGTCTGCCTTCCTATATATTGTAGTTTTTCTCTAGCAGGAGAAGCACATGGCCGTTTCAACAATCGGCGCTGGCTCCGGTTTACCCCTCGATGACTTACTGACCAAGCTCATGGCGGCTGAAAGCCAGCCCCTGACCTTAATGGCGCAGAAGGAAGCGAGCTACCAGGCCAAA
>JBEBUE010000110.1:0-8007 GCA_040393485.1 Herminiimonas sp. | reverse complement strand
CGTTGGTGACCTTTGGCGATACACGTTTGTCACATGCGTACGAAGAGAATAACAAGATGTTCCGCATCGGTGATTCCTACGTAACGCTGGCGGGTACCGCTGCACATTTCCCTGTGATGCGTAAGCTGCTGACCGGGATGGGTGAAGACTGCAAGCTCAACAGCCGCGATGAAGTATTCGATACCTTTACCAAAGCACACCAGATCCTCAAGGACCAGTACTTCCTCAACACCAAGGAAGAGGAAGACGATCCCTATGAGTCATCGCAGATCGCTACGCTGGTAGCGAATCCGCACGGTATCTTCGGTATCTATTCGTATCGTGAAGTATTCAGCTTTGACCGTTTCTGGGGCATAGGCAGTGGCCGCAATTTTGCCCTGGGTGCGATGTATGCCGTGTATGACGGCGCAGCCAGCGCACGTGAAATCGCAGAGATTGGCGTGCATGCAGGTGCCGAGTTCGACAAGAGTACGGCAGGACCGTTTCAGATCATCAGTTTCCCGATGCAGGGATAGTGTGACATTCAAAAATATCAGTCCTGGACGTCGGGCTTAGCGCACGACGGACAAGATAAAAAATACGGAGCTAAAGCGATGAGCATGATTGAAGTGAAAGTCCCCGATATCGGCGATTTCAAGGAAGTTGAAATTATCGAATTGCTGGTCAATGTGGGCGATACGATCAAAATCGATCAATCGCTGATCACGGTTGAGTCCGACAAAGCTAGCATGGAAATTCCATCCAGCCACGCCGGCGTCATCAAGGAATTGAAAGTCAAACTGGGCGACAAGGTAGCCGAAGGCTCCTTGCTGCTGGTACTGGAAGTCGCGGAAAGTGCCGCAGCACCTGCGCCAGCGCCAACTCCTGCGCCAGCCGCTGCACCGGCCCCCGCAGCGGCCCCGGCTGCCGCACCAGCACCGGTTCAGGCCGCAGCACCTGCAGCAGCGCCAGCACCTACATCGGCACCAGCGGCCGCCAGCTTCGGCGGCAGCGCAGATATCGAATGTGACATGATGGTTCTCGGCGCAGGCCCTGGCGGTTACTCCGCTGCCTTCCGTGCTGCTGACCTCGGCATGTCGACGGTCTTGATTGAGCGTTACTCGACCTTGGGCGGCGTCTGCCTCAACGTTGGTTGCATCCCATCCAAAGCCTTGCTGCACGTCGCAGCCGTCATTGATGAAACGGCCTCAATGGCAGCGCATGGCGTCACCTTCGGCAAGCCGCAAATCGATATCGACAAACTGCGTGGCTACAAAGAACAAGTTATCGGCAAAATGACTACCGGCCTGGCGGGTATGGCAAAGGCACGCAAGGTCAATGTCGTGCAAGGTGTCGGCCAGTTCGTCGGTCCTAATCACATCGAAGTCACTGCGGCTGACGGCAGCAAAAAAACTATCCAGTTCAAGCAAGCGATCATCGCTGCCGGTTCGTCGGTCGTGAACCTGCCATTTGTACCGCAGGATCCACGCATTGTTGACTCCACTGGCGCACTCGAATTGCGCAGCGTACCTAAGCGCATGCTGGTGATCGGCGGCGGCATCATCGGTCTGGAAATGGCAACGGTTTACTCCACATTGGGAGCACGCATAGACGTGGTTGAAATGATGGACGGCCTGATGCAAGGTGCGGATCGCGACATGGTCAAAGTCTGGCAAAAATTCAACGAAAAGCGCTTCGACAAAATCATGTTGAAGACCAAAACCGTTGCAGTCGAAGCGTTGAAAGAAGGCATCAAGGTATCGTTCGAAGCAGCGGAAGCTGGTGTGACCGCGCCAGAACCGCAACTCTACGACATGGTACTGGTCGCAGTAGGCCGCAGCCCGAACGGCAAGAAAATCGCAGCCGACAAGGCAGGCGTGGCAGTGACGGATCGCGGCTTCATCGAAGTCGATGCGCAAATGCGTACCAACGTGCCACACATCTTCGCTATCGGCGACTTGGTTGGCCAACCTATGCTGGCGCACAAAGCAGTGCACGAAGCACACGTTGCTGCTGAAGCGGCTGCTGGTGAAAAAGCCTACTTCGACGCCCGCGTCATTCCTTCCGTTGCGTACACGGATCCGGAAGTAGCATGGGTCGGTATTACTGAAGATGAAGCCAAGGCCAAAGGCATCAAACTGGAAAAAGGTCACTTCCCTTGGGCAGCATCGGGTCGCGCAGTAGCGAACGGCCGTGACGAAGGCTTCACCAAGTTGTTGTTCGATGCGGAAACCCATCGCATCGTCGGTGGCGGCATTGTTGGTACCCACGCCGGTGACATGATCGGTGAAATCGCACTGGCGATTGAAATGGGCGCAGACGCAGTCGATATCGGCAAAACCATCCATCCACATCCTACCCTGGGTGAATCGATCGGTATGGCGGCTGAAGTGTTCGAAGGCGTTTGTACTGACCTGCCACCAGCACGCAAGAAATAAGCTGCTTTAAAGTACAACTCAGGTGCAAACAAAAAGCGACGCCATGCGTCGCTTTTTTATTATCAGGATTCAAATCGTGTGAGTATGGGATTGCTTAAACAGTAGCTATTTCCTATAGTCGTCAAACACATCATCGCTCCTCGCCAGGGGCAGCAAAATCAGGAGCATGCTTGAACGTATCAAATGAACAGAACAACGCAGCAGGGCAGATCGTTGACCTGCTGGCTACGCGCCTGGGGAAAAATCGCGCGATCCATCCAGAGACTGTCATCGCCTCCGCCGCGCGTCTCTCCGGCAGCCTGCTCTTGCGCTCATTTAACTTCGATCTGGCCAAACTGGAACCGGGATCTATCGTTCTGTCGGCTGAGGCCAATGATAAAGGCCCCGAGTTGCTGGCTCTTTTATCTTCCGCGTTGAGCAGCAGGGGCATCGTCCTGGATAAGGAAAAACTGGGCGGCGACCAGTCCTTGCGTGGGGAAGAACCGCATTTGTCCTTTGCGGAATCCATCGTTGTGACGCAAGACGATGTCTTGCGTATCGCGCAGGAGAACAATCTTGATCTTGAGCAGGCAGCGCAGTCTACGACTTTGGCGACAGCCTTTATCGTTGCAGAGTGCAGCAGGTCTATCGGTGCAGAAACTGCGTTGAATGTCGCAGTCTATGGTTTGATAGAAGGGACAAAGACAGTACCACCGCTTTTGGGGCAGGCTTCAGGGACGGGCGTGTGAAATATGGCGAGGCGAAAGCAGGTCTCTGCTTTCGCTCCAAAGCGGACTAAGCCTTACTTGTAAAACGCTTCTACCTTGCCTTTTACTTTAATCAGCAAAGGATTGCCTTTGCGATCCAGCGACTTACCGGCAGGGACCTTAATCCATCCTTCGCTGATGCAGTATTCGTTCACATCAAAACGCTCTTTGTCGTTAAATTTGATGCCGATATCGTGTTCAAAAATCGCAGCGACGTGATGTGGGCTACGAGGATCGACGGAGAGTTGATCCGGGAGGGCTGGGCGTTGTGTAGTATCGTTCATGGCGACAATTATCAACTACTGGAATGCGCAAAACAAGTTTTTGATAGGTTTAGATGTTGATTTTCATCCAAAACATGCCCCATGTTTGGAGCGTAATCCGCCTTATCGAAACCACCACTCTGACCAATCCTGCACCAGTCCAGCCAGACGGTCATATCCATACTTCCTCGGATGCGCAAAATCATTGGCTATTGCTTCTTTCAGCCAATGCTCATCTTTACGCAGCACTTCAAACACAGACAGATAAGGCACGTTTAAACTGGCAGTGATGTTGGCAAACTGTTTGTCCAGTTGGGCAACACGGCGGCTGTGCGGTGCATCCGGCATTGGTGGTGGCCCGACCATCAATGTTTTGTAGCGTGCAGTCGCTGTGCTCAGGATGGACTGGCAGTTGGCCAGGCTTTCCTTTTCCGGGACGCGTAGGCTGCCTTCGTAGATCGATGTGTCGTTCACACCGAACGAGAATACGACCAGTTGCTCGCAATCAGCGGGCAGGCGCGCTGCGCATTCCTGTTCCCAGCGTGACGCGATATCGCGGCTGGTATCGCGTCGTATGCCGAGGTTGTAGTGGGTAAGGTTGAAGCCGCGTGTGACGGCATCTTGTACCACGCGACCGACCCAGCCCAGGCAGAGCGGGTCGCTGGTGCCTTGTACGAAAGAGTCACCGACAAAGCAGATGCGATGATCGGTGCTGGCATTGGGGTTGTAGTCGCTCACGTTGGGTGGCCGGAGAATGGTCAGTCGAAGTAAGTACGCGCCATTTCAAAGCGGGGCGCGAAGTAGACGTTGTCCATGCGCTCTATGCGCACTTTGCCTTTGCTGGATGGCGCGTGGATGAAACGGCCGTCACCTATGTAGACACCAACGTGCGAAAACGGACGGTTCAGGGTGTTGAAGAAGACCAGGTCGCCGGGGCGCAGGGTGCGTGGATCGATTTCTTTGCCGCGACGTGCGATGTCGGCTGCACTACCGCTTACATTCATGCCGAGTGCCTGGCGATAGATGTACGAGACCATACCGCTGCAGTCGAGGCCCGCTTCCGGGTTCTTGCCGCCGAACTGGTAGCCGGTGTCTATCATACCCATCGCGTAGAGCGCAATTTCATTGCCTTTTTCGCTGACCGGTTGCGGCTCGTACAGGATGGCGCGCGCGGTCGGACGTTTGACAGGTGTTGATGTGCCGCAGGCAGCGAGCAGCGATGCTGCCAGCAGCGCGAGCAGTAGCCCGCGCATGCCGGTGATCGTGTAGCGTATGCCGGATAGCATCATCATACTCAGCGCTTGAGTTCGCTCAGTACACCAGACAACATGTCTATCATCTGGTCCAGTTCTTCATACGTCACGTTCAACGCAGGCATGAAGCGCAGCAGGTCAGGGCGCGGCGAGTTCAGCAGCAGGCCGACTGGTTCCAGGTCGCGCGCTTTTTCCACGATTTGCGGGCCGATGTCTGAACCCAGTTTTAATGCACGCAACAAGCCATCACCACGCTCACCAGCCAGGCCGTGTTTCTCGGTCAGCTTGAGCAATGCTGCGCTGAGGTAAGCGCCTTTGTCTTTGACTGATTGCAGGAAGCCTGGTGCCAGCAGTGCTTGCGCTACTGCAGTGCCGACAGCTGTCATCAGTGGGTTACCGTTGTAGGTACCGCCCTGATCACCTGGTTCAAAGCAGGCGATTTCTTCACGGCACAGCATGGCTGCCAGCGGTACGCCGCCGCCTATGCCTTTGCCCAGCGTCATGATGTCTGGTGTGATACCAGATAATTGATAGGCAAACAGTTCGCCGGTACGACCCATGCCGGTTTGTACTTCATCGACGATCAGCAATACACCGTGTTCTTTGGTCAGTGCACGCAGGCCTTGCATGAATTCGCGGGTGGCCGGGATGACGCCGCCTTCACCTTGCACTGGTTCCAGCATCACCGCGATGGTTTTGTCGGTGATGAGTTTTTTGACGCTGTCGAGGTCGTTCAAGGTGGCTTTGAAGAAGCCCGGTACTTGCGGTGCGTAGATGGTGTCCCAACCCGCTTTGCCGCTGGCCGACATGGTGGCCAGGGTACGGCCGTGGAAGCTGTGGTCGAAGGTAATGATTTCGTAGCGGTTTTCACCGGCTGCGTTTTTGTTCAGCTTGCCCCATTTGCGCGCCAGTTTGACAGCACCTTCATTCGCTTCCGCGCCACTGTTGGCGAAGAACACGCGATCGAAGCATGAGTTGTCCGTCAGCAGCTTGGCCAGCTGGATCGATGGTTCGTTGTAGAAGGCTGGCGATGGGTTGATGAGCTTTTTCGCTTGTGCGGTCAGGGCTTCCTGTATGCATAGTGGCGAGTGACCGAGGCAGTTGACCGCCCAGCCTTGCAGATAGTCGAGATAGCGTTTGCCGTTATGGTCCGTCAGCCACATGCCGTCGCCTTCGGTGAAAACCAATTCAGGACGGTTGGTGATGTAGAGCAGAGAATTGACGGGGTACTGGCTGAATTCCATTTCGGCTACTCCTGAGCGCAAATAATTGAAAAAATGTCTGGGTAAAAATAAAAGCAAAAAACTAAAAAAAAAGCCACAGGATTTGCCTGTGGCTGAGTGATCGGCTTACGCTTACACGCACGGCATCCAAGGCTGGGGCAGCTGGTTACGGCGTCGCAAGAGTTTGGCGATCATATTCATGTGAAGAATATTAAGACGTTTTGCGCAGTGCGTCAAAACGTTTTTCGCCGCGCTCTTCCGACGTGAATAAATAAACAAGCCCGCAGGCAAGCCGGGCGCTTAACCCTGCGCCAGATCGGCTTCCGAGGTGAAGGCGTCGGCGTAGAACTCATCCTCCGGCAATTTGCAGCTAGCGCTGAATTCGCTTTGCGCTGCTTCTACCATTAGCGGCGCACCACAGGCGTAGACCTGGTAATTCGACAGATCCGGCAAGTCTTCCATCACCGCTTTATGCACGAAGCCGGTACGACCCTGCCACTGGTCGTCGTCGGTGGCATGTGAGATGACGGGCACGTAGTTGAAGTGCGGTATCTCGCGCGCCCATTCTTCGCACAGCGCGTGCATGTACAAATCTTTCGGGCGACGACCGCCCCAGTACAGCGTCATCGGGCGTTCACTCTTGTCATGCAACGCTTGCTCGACGATGGCCTTGATAGGCGCAAAGCCGGTACCGGATGCCAGCAGAACCATAGGCTTTTTCGAATCTTCACGCAGGAAGAAAGTTCCTTGCGGACCTTCGAAGCGCAGTATGTCGCGTTCCTTCAGCGTGGTGAATACGTGATCGGTAAACAAACCACCGGGCATGTGGCGTATGTGCAGCGTCAGGTGTTCACCCAGGTGGGGCGCATTGCCCAGGCTATAGCTGCGGCGCTTGCCGTCTTTCAGCAGGAATTCGATGTACTGGCCGGCACGGTATTGCAGGCGTTCGCTGGCTGGCAATTGCAAGGCGATCAGCATGACGTCGTCGCCCAGCTTTTCTACCTTGGCCACGCGCACTGGCAGCTTTTTGATAGGGAATTCACCCAGGCCCAATACTTCGCGCGCTTCGATCACGACATCGCTATTCGGACGGGCGCAGCAAAATAATGAGAAGCCGATTTCTTCATCCGCCGCCGATAAGGCGCGTGCCTGATGCGGGCCGTGCGTGACGGAGCCGGACAGGACCATACCTTTGCAACTGCTGCAGGCGCCGTTCTTGCAGCCGTACGGCAAGCCGACACCGGCACGGATCGCTGCATTCAATATGGTTTCATCTGCATCGCAGCTAAATTGGCGACCACTAGGCTTAACAGTTACTTGGAACGTCATACAATCTCAATCATGAAAATTAAATCTGCAAACAAACATTTCGGCAAACCACGCCTGCTGATACTCGGATGTGGTGATGTTGGCATGCGTTTACTGCCGCTATTACGCGACCGCTTTCGCATATTTGCCGTCACTACGCAGGTATCCAGACAGGAGGAGTTGCGTGCCGCTGGCGCGATTCCGATTATCGCCAGCCTGGACGAGCCGGATACGCTGGCCCGTTTGGCAAAACTGGCGTCGACCATTATTCATCTGGCACCGCCGCCCTCGGACGGCAAGCTGGATAGGCGCACGCGCAATCTGACCGCCATTTTACCCGACCACGCGACTCTGGTTTATGTCAGCACTTCAGGCGTGTATGGCGATTGCGGCGGCGAGTGGATAGATGAGACACGGTCGGTGCGTCCGCATAACCTGCGGGCACGGCGCAGGGTGGATGCGGAGCAGGTGTTGCGGCGCTGGGCCAAGCGTGCCGGGGCGCACCTGAGCATACTCCGGGTGCCGGGTATCTATGCGGATGACAGGTTGCCGGTCGAGCGTTTGCAGAAGGGTTTGCCGGCCTTGCTGGAGGCAGAGGATGTTTATACCAACCATATCCACGCTGAAGACCTGGCCAGGATTATTGCGTTGACCATATTCCGCGGGCAGCCCGGACGTGTTTATCACGCGGTGGACGATAGCGACCTCAAGATGGGGGCTTACTTCGATGCAGTGGCCGATGCCCTGGATTTGCCGCGTCCGCCACGCTTGCCGCGTGCAGACCTGAAGCGGCAGGT
>JBEBUE010000109.1:0-8014 GCA_040393485.1 Herminiimonas sp. | reverse complement strand
CGGCGACGACCTTGCCTGAGCCTGCCGCCATGGCCCAGCCGGTGCTGCCATGGCCGATGTTGATATAGACGTTGCGTACGCGACATGCGCCCAATAGTGGCGGACCATCCGGTAATGCCAGGCTGCTGCCTGCCCAGAAGGTTGCGGTATTGTAGTTACATGCATCCGGGAACCAGTCATAGCCGACCTTGAGCAGTGTATTTAAAGCCTTTTGGCGCAACTCAGGTGTATGCGATCCGAGTTCCGCTATACCAGCGACCCGTATGCGTTTACCCATGCGGGTGATGGCAGTCTTGTAGGCTTCATCGACGACTGCTGCAACCGGGGCAGATTCAAAATTGCGTATGGTCGTCGTGGCGCAGTAGTTCTTTACTGCGCGCAACGGTAAATGCAGCCCCATCTGCGTCAGCAGCCTGGCGCTGTCTGCGCCGCCAGCGATGACCACGCATTCGGCGGAGAAGCTGTGGTCATCAATTTGCAGGTGGACACCACGTTTTGACTCTTCAATGGATTTGACTTCGCTACCGAAATGAAACTCCACGCCCATCGCTTGCGCTTGCGCGCGGATCTGGCGTGTGAACAAAGGGCAGTTACCTGATTCATCTTCCGGGAAGTACAAGGCGCCAGCCAGCGGCGTATTTGGGTTTAGCGCTGAATCGATGGCGTGGGCCTGGGCAGCATCCAGCTTTTTATATGGAATATTGTGTTCACCCAAATAATCAAAAGCAGGTTGCGCCAATTGCAGGTCGCGTTCGGTACGGAAGAGCTGCAGGTAACCTGGTGTCTGTTCGTAATCGAGTTGATGGCGCTCACGCAGCATTTGCATGACGTCGCGGCTGTAAAATGCGATGCGCTGCATGCGCTCACGGTTGATGCGGTAGCGTTCGATATCCGCTTCCTTCATCCAGCGTCGCATCCAGCTCAGCATCGAAGGCCGCCAGGGTTTGTTCAGCAAGGCAGGTGCTTCGGATTTCAGCAGGTAGGATAGAAAGGAGCGCGGGACACCCGGCGCGGCCCATGGTGCAATACTACTAGCGGCGAGGATGCCGGAGTCGCCATAACTGGCTTCTTCTGCCACATTGTTACGGCGTTCTATGACGACCACTTCGTGTCCTGCTTCGGCCAAAAAATAGGCGGTACTTACCCCAATGACGCCTGCACCGATAACCGCTACTTGCATTACTTCTATCCTTCCCAGAATTAGCCCGCCATGTTACCAAGCGGATACATGGCTATACCAGCAGTGTGGTGCAAATTTCTGAAAATTAACGAAAAAGCGTGGCAAAGCAGCTCATATTGGCCATCCGCAGTCCGTCATTGCTTGTATCAGGCGCTTGATCTGTTGCTTTATCTGGCGTTTTGTCTGGTGTTTGATGGGAGGCGGCTACTGTGCTGCTGGCATAAAAAAACCGCATACGGGATGCGGTTTTTTGTCATGGCAGCAATGTGCCTGTTCTTTGGATGAGATCGTCAGAAGGGTTTTCGCCCGCTAATGATACGCAAGAGGATCAGGACAACGGCAATCACCAACAGGATGTGGATGAAACCGCCGATAGTGTAAGAACTGACCAGACCAACCAGCCAAAGGATCACGAGTACAACTGCGATGGTATAGAGCATAGGGTCTCCTTGTAAATTCGATCGATAGATGCGCATGCATGGAGCGGCATGCAGCTTATGCTGATGCACCTTGGATTACAGTATGCGCCTGATCTGAAATGTTGTCCGTACGTTATCGTACATAAGAGCAATTTGTTGTTTACAGATGTCTGGGAAACTGAAATCAACATGCTTTCTTGTGATGCATATGGGACAATCTTTGTCTCTAAAGCCCACGTTTGATTGTGAGTTTGTTGCTCACAGGATTTATTTCCGACTATCCATATGACTGATAAAAATACAGAAACGGCTGCGCCTGAGCATGCGATCAGCCCGGTCAGGACGCAGCATGATCCGGCAGTCCAGGGTGGAGTAATCCCTCTACCCGTCAATGCACGCGGTGTGGCCTTGACGATTATCGCTACGGTTACCTTTGTCTTTGCATTGTCGGTGGCGCATGCTTTCTTCATTCCCTTGCTGTTCGGTATCTTCATTGCCTATACGCTGAACCCGCTGGTGGTCTGGCTGGAGCGCATCCGCATCCCACGCCTGTTGGGCACCTCGGTGGTGATTATTGCGATTGTCTGTAGTGGCGTACTGACCGCTAATAATTTGCGTGATGAGTTCAATTCCATCCTGGTCAGTTTGCCGACGGCTACACAAAAACTGGCCCGCGCGGTAAAGAATCTGCAAAGAGGCCAGGGCAGCACCATCCAGCAAATGCAGGCGGCAGCGACCGAAATCGAGAAAGCAACGAATCAGGCTGCAGGCGGCCGGCCGGTGGCGAAAAGTCCGGTAGAGCAATCCGTCTTCAACCTCAGTCAATGGCTGTGGGCCAGTTCGATAGGGGTGGTCGGTTTCCTGGGACAGGCCACGATGGTGGTCTTCCTGGTCTTCTTTTTCCTGCAGTCCGGTGATATGTTCCGGCGCAAGCTGGTCAAAATCAGTGGTCGTACCCTGCATACGCGCAAGATCACCGTGCAGATACTGGATGCGATTAATACATCGATCCAGAACTATATGTTCATGCTGCTGGTGACGAATGTCCTATTCGGCCTGCTAATGTGGGGTGCCCTGCACTGGATAGGGCTGGAAAACGCAGGTGCCTGGGCGCTCGCGGCAGGCGTCCTGCACATCATTCCTTACTTCGGTCCGCTGCTGATCATGGCGGCAACGGGCGTCACCGCCTTTATGCAGTTTGGGACTTTTTCTTCAGTGCTGGCAGTGGGCGGGGCGACACTTCTGATCGCCACCATCGTTGGTACCTTCGTCACTACCTGGATGACAGGACGCATCGCCAAGATGAATGCGGTCGCGGTGTTCGTGTCACTACTGTTCTGGGCATGGTTGTGGGGCGTGTGCGGTTTGTTGTTGGGGATACCGATTATCGTCATCATCAAAGTGATCTCTGAACATGTCGATGGTTTGCAGGTCATTGCAGAGTTGCTGGGTGAATAAGCGCTAATCAGTAAGCGCAATAAGCAAGCTGCATTCGAAAGCACATTTCTTGCGCGGCGAGAGTATTATTGCTATAGCAATATGATTTCCTATCGGTAGCGACCGGCCCGGAATGGTCCCGGATCGCTGGGTCATCAACCTAAAACAAGGATGGGTGATATGCAAAATACTGACGATCTTGGCAAACTGATTTTGCGGGTAGTGCTGGGCGGTCTGATCCTGCTGCACGGGATAGCAAAAATCATTGCAGGACCGGCTTTCGTAATCAGTGCAACGACCAGCGCCGGATTGCCGGCTGCCGTGGGTTATCTGGTGTATCTGGGCGAAGTCATCGCGCCCATCCTGCTGATCGTGGGCATATGGTCGCGGCTGGCGGCATTGATTATTGCCGGGAATATGGTGTTTGCGGTTGTACTGGTGCATACCAAACAGCTGTTTACAGTCAATGAAACGGGTGGCTGGTCGCTGGAATTACAGGGCATGTTCCTGGTGGCGGCGCTGGCGCTGGTCTTGCTGGGAGCAGGGCGTTTCAGCATAGGCGGGCGCGGCGGCAGGTGGAATTGACGCTGCGATAAGCCGGAATGGACCGTTATAGATGAAGGGGCGCATGAAAATGTGCCCCTTTATTGCATTTATGACTAAGCACAGCTTGCTGCTTTAGCCATGAATTCGGAGGTAAAGACGCCCGGTCGCGGTATAATCACGGTTTCTGATCCAACTCGCGGAGCGACGGCCGAATTTGTCCGTTTTTTCGCCTCAACTACCTTCTCGCCATGCTGATTTTGCCAGGTTCCAACGCCCTGTCTGCTTTTCGTACCGAACGCCTTTTAAACCAACTGCAACAAGTCGATCATGCCATCGTCGGTGTTACCGGCCGCTACCTGCATTTTGTCGACTCGGCTGCACCGCTCGCAGAAGTCGATGTCAGGCGCCTGGATGCGCTGCTGACATATGGTGAGCCATTTGGTGCCAAGCTGGAAGGTGACGAATTTGTCGTTATCCCGCGTTTCGGCACGATTTCGCCATGGGCCAGCAAGGCAACCGACATCGCGCACAACTGTGGCATGGCGGGTATCCGTCGCATCGAACGCGGCATCGTCTATGTCGTCCATGTGAAATCCGGTTTGCTCGGCGGTGCGCGTCATCTGTCGGAAGAAAGCACCGTTGCGGTACAAGCACTGCTGCATGATCGCATGACAGAAATGGTATTGCGCAGCGCCGATGAAGCGGCCGGCTTGTTTGGTGAACTGGAAGCCAAACCGCTGGCTTTCATCGATTTGCTGCAAGGTGGCAAAGCGGCACTGGTGAATGCCAATACGGAACTCGGCCTGGCCCTGTCCGATGATGAAATCGATTACCTGCTGGCTGCGTTCACAACCGCCAAGCGTAATCCGACCGACGTTGAACTGATGATGTTTGCGCAAGCCAATAGCGAACACTGCCGTCACAAAATCTTTAACGCCGACTGGACCATCGATGGCGTCAAACAGGATAAATCGCTGTTTGCCATGATCAAAAATACGCATCAACTGGCGCCGCGCGGCACCGTCGTTGCGTATAGCGATAACTCGTCGGTTATCGAAGGTGCAACCGTCACCCGTTTCTATCCACGTGGCGCAGCTGCCGGCAATGTGTATGAAGCGTCGGAAGAGTTGACGCATATCCTGATGAAGGTGGAAACACATAATCATCCGACCGCGATCTCGCCATTCCCGGGCGCTTCGACCGGTGCCGGTGGTGAAATCCGCGACGAAGGCGCAACCGGTCGTGGCGCCAAGCCAAAAGCAGGGCTGAGCGGCTTTACCGTATCCAACCTGATGTTGCCGGATGGCGTACAGGCATGGGAAAACAGCCATGATGTAACCAAGCCTGTCACTGACGCGCCGGTTTATGGCAAGCCAGACCGCATCGCTTCGCCGCTGGAAATCATGGTCGACGGTCCTATCGGTGCTGCGGCCTTTAACAATGAATTTGGTCGTCCTAACCTGGGCGGCTACTTCCGTACCTACGAACAAAACGTTGCTGGCACCGTCAACGGCTATCACAAGCCCATCATGATCGCCGGTGGTATCGGCAGCATCTCTGCCAAGCACACCAAGAAGCATGATTTGCCAGTCGGCAGCCTGCTGATTCAGCTTGGTGGCCCCGGCATGCGTATCGGCATGGGCGGCAGCGCCGCCTCGTCGATGGCAACCGGTACCAATACTGCGGATCTGGATTTTGACTCGGTACAACGCGGCAATCCGGAAATGGAACGCCGTGCGCAGGAAGTCATTAATGCATGCTGGGCCATGCAAGATGCCAATCCTATCCTCTCCATCCATGACGTGGGCGCGGGTGGTTTGTCGAATGCTTTCCCGGAAATCACCAACGATGCCAAACGTGGTGCGATCTTTGACCTGCGCAAAGTTCCGCTGGAAGAGAGCGGTATGGCACCGAAGGAAATCTGGAGCAATGAATCGCAGGAACGTTATGTGCTGGCGATCGCACCGGAAAGCCTGCCGCAATTCACCTACCTGTGCGAACGTGAGCGTTGTTTGTTCGCAGTCGTCGGTACTGCGACCGAAGAGCGTCAACTGAAAGTGATCGATCCTGAGCATGGCAACAATCCGGTCGATATGCCGATGGATGTATTGCTCGGTAAACCGCCAAAAATGCATCGTGATGTCACGCACGTACAGCAAGACTTGCCAGCGATAGACGTCACTGGCATCGACTTGCTGGAAGCGTCGGTGCGCGTACTGCGCTTGCCTACGGTTGCTGACAAATCCTTCCTGATCACGATTGGTGATCGTACTGTAGGCGGCACCACCGTACGCGACCAGATGGTCGGTCCCTGGCAGGTACCGGTGGCCGATTGCGCCGTCACTACCATGAGCTTTGAAGGCTATCTGGGTGAAGCAATGGCGATGGGTGAGCGTACTCCGCTGGCTGTCATCAATGCAGCCGCATCCGGCCGTATGGCCGTTGGTGAAGCGCTGACCAACATCGCCGCAGCACCTATCGCCGATATCTCCGACATTAAACTGTCCGCCAACTGGATGGCCGCTTGTGGTCAGCCAGGTCAGGATGCTGCCTTGTTTGATACCGTGAAGGCAGTTGGTATGGAGCTGTGTCCGGCACTTGGCATCAGCATCCCGGTCGGCAAGGATTCGCTGTCCATGCGCACCACATGGAAAGATGAAGGCGCAGACAAGGCGGTTGTATCGCCAGTGTCGCTGATCGTATCTGCGTTCTCGCCTGTGTATGACGTACGGAAGTCGTTGACACCGCAACTGCGCACTGATGCCGGTGATACCGTCCTGATCGCCATCGACCTTGGCCGCGGCAAGAACCGTATGGGCGCATCTGCCTTCGCGCAGGTCATGCAACAAATCGGCAATGAAACACCAGACGTGGACAGCGCAGAAGACCTGAAAGGCTTCTTCAATGCGATCCAGCGCCTGAATAAGGAAGACAAACTACTGGCCTACCATGACCGTTCAGATGGTGGCCTGTTCACGACCTTGTGTGAAATGGCGTTTGCCGGTCACAGCGGCTTGTCGGTGAACCTCGACATCCTGACGCTGGAAGGTGAGCACGCCAGCGATGGTGGCGATGCGAAGAACTGGGCGACCCAAGTTGCAGAACGTCGTAATGACCTGACCCTGCGCGCGCTGTTCAATGAGGAACTGGGTGCCGTCATCCAGGTACGCGCCGAGCAAAAATCGGAAGTCATGAATGTACTGCGTGAATACAATTTGGGCGCATGCAGCCACATCATAGGTAAACCTAACGACAATGACATGATCGAGTTCACGCGCGATGCCAAGGCGATATTCAGCCAGTCGCGTATCTACCTGCATCGTTTCTGGAGCGAAACCAGCTGGCGCCGACGCTGAATACGACCGCATCCTGGACAAGCTGGATCCCGGCATTACACCTAAGCTGACCTTCGATCCACAGGAAGATATCGCAGCACCATACATCGCCAAGGGCGTACGTCCGCAAGTAGCGATCCTGCGTGAGCAAGGCGTCAACTCGCACATTGAAACTGCTTACGTCATGCACAAGGCTGGCTTCACTGCAGTCGACGTCCACATGAGCGACCTGATCAGCGGTCGTGCACACCTGGGCGATTACAAAGGCGTCATTGCTGTTGGTGGATTTTCCTACGGCGACGTACTGGGTGCGGGCGAGGGCTGGGCTAAAACCATCTTGTTCAACAATCAGTTAGCTGAACAGTTTGCTACCTTCTTTGACCGTCAGGATACGTTTGCACTGGGCATCTGTAATGGCTGCCAAATGATGAGCAACCTGAAATCCATCATTCCTGGTGCACAGGCTTGGCCGAAATTCACCCGCAATAAAGCGGAACAATTCCAGGCGCGCTTCACCATGGTCGAAGTGGCAGATTCGCCATCGATCTTCTTCAATGACATGGCGGGTACCCAAACTGCGATTGCAGTCGCACACGGTGAAGGCTTTGCTGACTTCTCGCTGACTGGCGATATCAATGAAGCGCTGGTGGCGATGCGCTTCATCAATAACAAAGGTCGTGCGACGGAAGCGTATCCTTACAACCCTAATGGTTCGCCGCAAGGTATCACGTCGGTCACGACGCCTGATGGTCGTTTCACGGTCATGATGCCGCATGCCGAACGTGTGTTCCGCAGCGTGCAGCAGAGCTGGCATCCTGAGTCGTGGGGTGAGGATTCGCCTTGGATGCGTATGTTCCGTAATGCGCGGAAATGGGTGGGGTAATAAAGATGTAGTGGGTTTGCGTGTGAGCGCGGACTGAACTGGAAATGCCGCTCGGTGGGTTTGAGCGGCATTTTTTTGTTTGTTTGATTGTCGGTTTTTCGTTGCTGACGCTATTCTTTGTCCGAGTTGGCTCAGTATGCCCGGGGTAGCCGGGCGGCTACTCACTTTCTTTGCTTCGCCAAAGAAAGTAAGCAAAGAAAGGCGACCACGGCGC
>JBEBUE010000108.1:0-8028 GCA_040393485.1 Herminiimonas sp. | reverse complement strand
TCCTGCACGCCGACGGTGCCATCTTTTAATGTCATCAGCTTGGCGTCGGTATCGAGCAAAACCCCAGCCATGACTTTGATGCGTTCGGCCAGCTGTTCGCAGGCGGTACCGACTGCACCACCAGCCATGACCGCGCAACGCGAACCCCAGGTGCCGGTCGAATAAGGCGTCATGCCGGTATCGCCGTGTATCACACGCACCTTGGCGATATCGATACCGAGCACGGTATGCGCGACCTGCGCCATCGATGTTTCCAGTCCCTGTCCATGCGAATGCACACCGATACGCAATTCAAGTATGCCGTCAGGGGTAAAGCGTGCCGTGCATTGTTCATAGCCCGGCACCATAGGAATACCCCAACCGTGATAGACCGACGTACCGTGCGCGCCTTGTTCACAAAACACGGCCATACCGAGGCCAAGGCGCTTCTGTTGCGGGTCGCTACCATTAGCAGCGTGCCGCTCCTTTTGGCGTGCGCGGCAACCATCCCAGTCGATCGCCTCGACTGCCTTATTCATGCAAGTCGTGTAATCGCCGGAGTCGAACAATTTGTTGGTGATGTTTGCGTAAGGCATGGCCGCAGCCGGCACCAGGCTCTTGGCGCGCAGTACGTGTGGCTCTATACCCAGCTCGCGGGCTGCGATATCCAGCATGACTTCCAGTGCGAAACAAACACCGGTACGTGCGACACCGCGATACGGCAGGATCGGCGGTTTGTTGGTAGCAGCAGAACGCGTACGGCAGACAAAACTATCCATCACATACGGGCCTGGCAGGATAGAACCGATCTGTGCCGCTTCCAGGCAAGCGCTGAATGGATACGATGAATACGCACCAGAATCGACGACTGCATCACAGCGTATGCCAGCCAGGCGGCCATCACGTGTCACATCTACTGCAATGTCATAACCGTGCTCACGGCAGTTGGCATTTGCAGTCAGTTGTTCACGTCTGTCTTCCAGCCAGCGGACCGGACGTTGCAATTGCATCGCCAGCCACGCACAGCAAATTTCTTCCGGCAGCAGGATACCCTTGTAACCAAAGCCGCCACCTACATCCGGCGAGATCACGCGTATCTGTCCTTCATCCAGGCCCAGGCATTCAGCCAGGCCGGTACGATTGATGTGCGGCACCTGTGCCGCCGAGTACATGATCAACTGATCTACGCGGGTATCCCAGAAGCACAGCACGGCACGACCTTCCATCGGTGCCATGCATTGACGTGCCATACGCAATTTTCGACTGACACTGTGCACTGCTTCGTCGGTAGCGCTGACGCGTTTATCTATATTGGTTTCGGCGAAGACGTTTTCGCTCCAGTCATCATGTACGCGTGTATCGCTTTGCAGCGTGCCGTACATATCTGCCATCACCGGCAGTTCCTGGTAATCCACGAAAACGCTAGCCGCGATATCTTCTGCGCGCGCACGGTCTGGCGCGATGCAGGCAGCGACCAGCTCACCAACGTGGCGTACCTTGTCTTGTGCGAGTGGATATTGTGCCGAGACTTTAAAACCCGGCAATGAGGATGCCGCGACGATAGGACGTACACCTGTCATGTCTGCCATCGTGTAGACCAGATGCTCCATGCCTTGCGGCTTCTCGATTTGTCCGAGACGGGCATGCGCCACGGGTGAGCGTACAAATGCGACTTCGAGCATATCCGGCATACGCATATCGCCGACATATTTGCCCTGGCCCAACAAGAGTCGTTTGTCTTCCTTGCGCAATACTTCGCGACCAATTCCTTGATCGGTACCGGCTTGCATGAGCAGCTCGGGCATCACCAGATCATTCATCGATATCTCCTGAACGTTGCCTGGAATTGAAATTTAATTTCATTCCCCGCATCTCCAATAATTATGTGGCATACCACATTTATGTTGTTATGTGTGATTCATTTTTGCGTTACGAGCATGAATTATTTTTCACCTCCTATGCGCTGTACTACGATTTTATTTCAGAGTGCCTGCAATCGACCGGGCACTGTGCAACTGTCGTGATACTGAATACCAAACACCAACTTAAATGCGCTTTTTCAAGCCATGTCCACATACATCAAACTTACCGAATACCTTTAGCAACGACCATGCCAACTACAAAGACATGTCAGGCGAAACATAAGTTAAGTAGTTGATTTCAATAAATAATATTAAATTTCAATTTATGTGGTACAGCACATTTATTGGACTTTAATCAAGCAACGTTCTTGAATAAATACCGATATTTGTTGTTGTACATGAAAATCACGCGCTTTGCATCAAATTGGAAAAAATTTGTCTCAAAAAAGTGCAACTACAACGACAGATGCGCACCACTTTGTATCTCTTCAAACTTTCAATGTGCGACAACTTCAGTACAACAACATACCTACGCTGCAATCAATCATGACGACAACAAACGTGAGCCATCATCGCAAAGCAAAGGAGAAAATGCACGCTGCAGTGCAATGCAGCGCAATTCAAATAAGGGGAAACTCTTAGCGAGCTTTAAGCAAGGGCACACGATCGGTGGCCTCTGATTCGACAACCCGTACCATCAGAAGAATAAATAGCTTACGTTCTTCCGGCGACAGGTTTTCTATAGTGCGGTCATGCGCCCTCTGCACGGCGGGACGCATCTTCTTGACCAATGCGCGTCCCTTGCGCGACAGCTTCACATACTTCACGCGCTTGTCATGCTCCGACTGACTGCGCACGATCAGCTCACGCTGCTCCAGCCGTGGCAAGACCTCGGCCACACTGGTGCGTTCCAGTCCAATATGGTGCGCCAATGAGTTCTGATCCAGCTCGCCGTACTCTTCCAGTGCAGTCAGCAGACTGTATTGCACTGGCGTGATGTTGTGCTCCAACGTCTCTTCCGTGAACAAGGCACTATGAATCTGATGCAGACGGCGAATCAAAAACCCAGGGCGGGTAAACAACAGGGAACGTGCTTGCGCTGACTCCATTTCGCTCTGCAGAGAGGGAAAAGCTGCTTCTTCGGTCTTATTCATGAATGGTCGGTATATAAGGGAACAGGATGGAATCCGGTATGCCACAAACCAGAAGTATATGTGAATCCACCACAAAAACGGCAATAAAAATAGATTACAAATGTGGTGCACCACATTTATTTAAAGTTGGCATAGAATATGCGGTGCACCACATATTATTTTAACTTAAAGGAGTTGCCATGAATCATATTCTTCTCAAGGGCGGCCGCCTCATTGATCCAAAGGCCAACCGCGATGGTGTATTCGATATATTGATCAAGGATGATGTCATCGCCGCAATCGACCGCGATATCCAGCCTCCGGACAGTAAGACGACTGTGGTGGATTGTCGTGACAAGCTGGTCACTCCCGGCCTGATCGATACGCATGGTCATGTATACCAGGGCGTAACCGGTCGCTTCGGCCTCAACGCTGATATGTGCGGTGTGTATTCAGGTGTTACCACCATCGTCGATCAGGGTGGCGCCAGCTGCATTACCCTGCCAGGTTTCCGCCAATATGTAATCGAGCCATCAAAAACACGCGTGCTCTCTTATATGTCGGCCTATCTGGTAGGCGGCCTGGAAGGTCACTTCTACCCTGAGCTGTATCGTCCTGACTGCCTCGACGTCGAAGCAACCGTTACTGCCGCCAAAAAGAATAGAGATATCGTACGTGGGCTGAAAGCACACGCAGAAGTCGGCGGCTTTGCACGCTGGGGCGTCGATGTCATGCGCATAGCGTCGCAGATCGGACGCGAAGCTGCCTTGCCTGTATATATACACTTTGGTCAACTCTGGCCGAAACCGGAAGACGGCGGCTCACCTGTCAATCCTGACTGCATCTTCAACCAGGTTGTAGACATGCTCAAACCGGGCGATATCCTGGCCCATCCATTCAGCCGTCATCCGGGTGGCTTCGTTGAAGTCAATGGCTCGCTCCATCCTATGGTGAAAGAAGCGATTGCCCGCGGCCTGAAGATAGATGTCGGCCATGGCTCGCACTTCAGTTTCAAAACTGCACGCATCGTCCTGGATGCCGGTGTCATTCCAGATACCCTCGGCGCGGATATGCATGGCTACAACACCATCGTGCCGCCACCCGCTGGCACACCGAACTGGCATCCGGACGAAAGCGTCCATATTTTCAAAGGCAATGAACGTTTCAGCCTGGTCTCGGCGATGAGCAGCATGCTGGCCGTCGGCCTGCCACTCAATCATGTGGTTGCGATGGTCACCAGCAATGCCGCCAAACTGGCAGGCATGGAAGATGAAATCGGCACGCTCAAAGTCGGTGGCGTTGCAGACGTCAGCGTGATGGAAGACCAGCGCGGCCGTTGGGCGCTGCACGATAACGAAGGCACACAAGTCATTACTGACCGCATGCTCTTCCCTGCCTTTTGCTATCGCGCAGGCGAACGTTTCGATTCCAATGCAGCGATCCTTCCGGTCGCAAAGGCAGCATGATGGATATCAATCACGCCCCTACCCTGCAAGAAGTCGAACGCGTCTTCGATGCTTATGAACAGGCTTTAGTCGGTAACGATGTAGCCAAACTCGATGAACTGTTCTGGAACAACGACGCCACCCTGCGCTATGGCGCGACGGAAAACCTGGTCGGCTACGATGCCATCCGCGCTTTCCGTTCGCAACGTCCGGCCGCCAATCTGGCACGCACGGTCACGAGCCGACATGTCACCACCTTCGGTACTGACTGCGCAGTCGCCAACATCACCTTCAGCAAAAACGGTGATACGCGGATCGGCCGACAAACCCAGACCTGGGTGAAATTCCCTGATGGCTGGCATGTCGTCGCCGCCCACGTGAGCTGGATGGACGTCAAATGAATATCCCGCTCAACGGCCAACTACAACCGGATACCGGCGGCGCCTTTCTTACTGAAGCCTATGGCTATTCATTACAGGCACACCGTCCAGTCAGCAACAATCTGAAAGGCATACGCTTTGCAGTCAAGGATGTCTTCGATATCGCCGGTACGCGCACCGGTGCAGGTAATCCGGTCTGGTTCTCTGACCACGAAGTTGCGCACAAACATGCAACGGCAGTCGAGCGACTCTTGTCCAGCGGTGCCACTTTCGTTGGTAAAACATTGACTGACGAACTCACCTACAGCCTCGCCGGTATTAATGTGCACTACGGCGTACCGCGCAATCCTGCCAGTCCGGATCGCCTGCCCGGAGGCTCATCGTCCGGCTCGGTCGCTGCTGTCGCTGCTGGCCTGGCCGACATTGCGCTGGGTACCGATTGTGGCGGCTCGGTCAGGTTGCCTGCAAGTTATTGCGGCGTCTGGGGTATGCGCCCTACCCACGGCCGACTCTCCGGACATGGCTGCCTGGTGCTGGCACACAGCTTTGACACGGTAGGCTGGTTTGCCCGCAACCTGGCACATCTGGAGCAAACCTTTTGTGCACTGGCCCACGCAGAAACGACCGACGCACAAGCAGTCTTCGTCGCACTCGATGACCAGGGCATAGATAACTTGCTGGATCCCGGCGTCCTGCATGCCTTCCATGCACTAAAAAGCCAGCGGGCTGATTTCCTTGCCGTCAGTAGCGCACTCGACCTGGGCGCATGGGCAGCGGCATTCCGCGTCTTGCAGGCATCGGAGGCATGGATGGAGCATGGTGTCTGGGTATCACGCCATGCGGATGAACTCGGTGCAGATATCCGCCGCCGCTTCGACATCGCATCCGGCGTGACGGCAGCACAAGTACGCAGCGCGCAGGAAGTCAGGGTTGCCGCCATCCGCGCACTCAATCAAATCCTGGATGACCAGCATAAAGTGATTGTCATCCCGACCGTGCCTACCCCTGCACCGCTACTCGATGCAGACGCCGCTGCGGTCGACGATATCCGCATGCGCTCGCAACAGCTGTTATGCATCGCCGGACTGGCCGGCTTGCCGCAACTCAGCATGCCGTGGCTACAAATAAACGGTGCACCGGTGGGGCTCTCGATTATCGGTGGCCGCGGTTGCGACGAAATCGTGCTGCGTGCCGCGCACAAGCTGCAAGCTTTATTGCCTGATCAGAGGTTGATGTAAGACCTGTCGACATGTATTGAAACTGTAAACCGCAGATGGAGAATAGATATGGAAACCAGCAATTTCGATAAGGAAATCGCAGTCATTGCCAGTCGCTTCGAGGGCATACTCTGGACCGATATTCTGTTGCGCTCCACGGCCCTGCCCGCCCTGCCAGCTACCGTCATGCTGCATGCCGGTCCACCTCTGACAGATGGCATCCCGGCAGCGATCAGGCATGCGGCAATCGAAGCTATCCTGTTTGAAGGATTGGCCGAAAACCATGACGTCGCCATGCAAATGCTGGCGCAAGGCAAAATCAGCTTGCAGCCTGCGCAAGACCATGGCGTCGTTACACCACTGGCGCAAGTTGTATCTGCGTCCATGCCGATGTTTGCCGTTAGCAGTCGTGGCAACACACGCTATGCACCTATGGTCGAAAGTGCAGCGCCGGCACTGCGCTTTGGCAAGCCGGGGCCGCACGCACGTGCGCCTTTGCAACTGCTCGCGCAATTTGGATGGCTTGGATTACAGCCGATACTGCAAGCGCTTCCCGTCGCACTGAACACGCCGATACACTATGCCTTGATCGGCGGCGAAGAATGCCATGCACTGACCGCGCGTGCCAATAATGCGCTGGTCTCACAAATTGATACCCTGAATGGGCGTGACCGCGAAGTCATTCTGTCCAATCCGGGCTTTGTTTTACCGCTGCTCATGGCCGCATGCGCACTGCGCCTCGAACAAAGCGGCCACATCGTGGCAGCGGGCGGCAACGGCCTGGCATTCGGTTACCGTCTGCGCGAATCAAACAAATGGCAAACCATTGCCGCGACTCCACCACAAGGTACCCGCTTCAGTGGCCATGAAAAAACTGCTGCACTTGGTGCGATAGGCGACAGCGCAGTAATCGATTTCTGCGGCCTCGGGGCGCAGGCCCTCGCCTATGCACCGACACTAGCGAACGCATGGAAAGAGTTCCTGCCAGCCGACTTGCATGCACATCGGACCCGATTACTCAGTCCGGGCAATGGCATGGTTGACCTGAAAAGCATCCTGAGCCGCGACTGCTCTCCCATGGTCAACCTCGCGATACTCGACCTGGCCGCCGAATCGGGCCTGATCGGACGCGGGGTATTCCAGGTAGCGACACAGCTGTTTGCCGATCCGCACGAGCAACTCAGCGATGTCGTGATCAACTAAATTACCGAATCCGGCTGAGGGCTTAGAATGCGCTATCAGCCACGAGATAAGTGCGAGCATGCAGCCACACAAGCAGGATCAGATCATAGGTATATTGCTGGCGGCCGGCAAAGGCAGTCGCTTTGACCCGTCCGGTGTGCAAAACAAATTATTGCAGACCACCAGCGACGGCAAAACGGTCGCGCTTGCTGCCGCCAGCACGATGCTGGGTGTACTGCCGCTGGTCGCAGCGGTCGTGCGCGATGCGGACGACGCATTGGCCATCGCACTCCAAAAACTCGGATGCAAACTGGTGATTTGCCCTGAAGCGGATCAAGGCATGGCGACATCACTGGTCAGTGCGCTCAGCCAATATCAAGATGCTGGCGGCTGGCTTATCGCACTAGGCGATATGCCGCACGTACAAGCCAGCACCATCGCAGCGCTGGCTGCCCAGCTCAGCAAGGGCGCCGATATTGTTGCACCTTTTTATCAGGGTGAACGCGGCAATCCGATCGGCTTTTCTTCCCGCCACCTGGCCGAACTACTGTTGCTGCGCGGGGATCAGGGCGCACGCGCATTATTAAAGATCCATCCCGTCACCCGCCTTGATGTGGACGATCCCGGCATCCATTACGACGTCGATACACCGGCAGACCTCGCCACACCCAATTGAGAACTAGCTGGCAGGATGGCTGAACGTAGCAGGATCGGAAAGTATCTCAACGATACGGTCAAACACCAGCCTGATACGCGCAGGCACCGGACCGCGCTGCGGCCGGTATACATAGAGATCCCAAGGCTCGGGTTGGTATTCGTCGAGCACCGTC
>JBEBUE010000107.1:0-8129 GCA_040393485.1 Herminiimonas sp. | reverse complement strand
AGCGAATGAAGAGATGCTTGAGCAAGCAACGAGAGCTAAAAAAATTAAGATCTATTTCAAATTGACACGTCGCTATTCGTGATAATTGAAGGTGCCATAGCCCTTGCTTTTAACAAGCTCATCCCGCTCTGCACTCTTGAGATCTTCACGCACCATTTCACCCACTAATTCATGGAAAGAAATTTTAGGTGTCCAACCTAGCTTGTCACGTGCCTTGCTGGCATCACCTAACAACGTTTCCACCTCGGTAGGACGGAAGTATCGTGGGTCGACCGCAACGATGCACTTGCCTGAAGCATCGTAACCTTTTTCGTCTATCCCTTCACCGCGCCAGGTAATCGATATACCTAACTCATTTGCCGCAGCATTCACGAAATCACGCACGCTGTATTGCACACCAGTCGCAATAACAAAATCTTCTGCGGTGTCCTGCTGCAACATCAACCATTGCATCTCTACGTAATCTTTAGCATGTCCCCAATCACGCAAGGAATCCATATTGCCAAGATAAAGGCACTCCTGTAGGCCCAATTTAATACGTGCCAGCGCTCGAGTAATCTTGCGAGTGACGAAGGTCTCCCCCCGGATCGGGCTTTCATGATTAAAGAGAATGCCGTTACAAGCATAGATTCCGTATGCTTCACGATAGTTGACCGTGATCCAGTATGCATAAAGCTTTGCAACCGCATAAGGACTACGTGGATAAAACGGTGTAGTTTCCTTTTGCGGTATCTCTTGTACCAAACCATACAATTCAGATGTTGATGCCTGATAGAAACGGGTTTTCTTTTCCAAACCAAGAATTCGGATCGCTTCCAGGATGCGCAGGGCTCCGAGCGCATCGGAATTTGCGGTATATTCAGGCTCTTCGAACGAAACCGCGACGTGACTTTGTGCAGCCAAATTGTAAATCTCGTCAGGTTGCACTTTTTGAATAATACGAACCAAACTCGAAGAATCAGTCATGTCTCCATGGTGAAGAAAAAACGGCTTTCCCGTCTCATGGATATCATGAAAAAGATGATCAATACGTGCGGTATTGAATAAGGAGCTGCGACGTTTAATGCCATGCACCTCATAGCCCTTATCAAGCAACAGCTCAGCAAGATAAGCACCATCTTGACCAGTTACACCTGTAATCAATGCAATTTTACGCATGGTTATTTTCTATTCTTGAGTTAAACACGTCCGTAACGATCTTCCAGGCGAACAATATCGTCCTCTCCCAGATAATCGCCAGTCTGAACCTCTATCATCACGCAATCTACGACACCGGGATTAGTCAGTCGGTGCGCAGTACCGGCAGGAATATACGTGGATTCGTTGCGCTGGACAAGGATGTCATGCTCACCGTTGATCACCTTGGCGGTCCCCGAAACCACAACCCAATGTTCACTGCGATGATGATGCATTTGCAATGACAGGCTAGCCCCCGGTTTGACCACGATACGCTTGAGTTTGAAGCCCTCGCCCTCTTCGAGAACGGTATAGGTACCCCAAGGACGATGGGTCGTCCGGTGATGTTGCACTGTTGCATGAGAAAGCAGCTTTAATTGCGTCACCACGGATTTGACGTCTTGCGCTCGCGAGTTATGTGCGATTAAGAGCGCATCCGGTGTATCGACAATAAACAGATCGTCTACACCAACCGCAGCAATCATACGGTTATCGCTTTGAATAAAGCAGTTATCAGCATCAACCAGTACAGTTTCACAGCTGGCACGGTTACCACGGGCATCCGGCGCAACCAACTCGGCCAAGGCGGACCAGGAGCCAATATCACTCCAGTCAAAGCTGACCGGAATCACAGCTACCTTGTCAGCCTTTTCCATCACCGCGTAATCGATAGAAATATCTGGTGCACGCGCGAAAGCAGCTGCATCCAGCACCACCGGATCCTTATCAAGCGCAGTTGCAGCGAAAGTCTGTTCCACAGCGGTTAATACTTCGGGCGCGTATTCACGCAACGCTGCCAGCATGGCTCCGGCAGTAAAGCAGAACATGCCGGAGTTCCACGTAAATCGCCCAGAGGCCAGGTATTCCTTCGCAGTTGCCAAGTCTGGCTTTTCAACAAAACGCGCGACCTCGCACCCGGGCGAACCCGCCAATGCGGCCCCACTCTCTATATAGCCGTATCCTGTCTCTGGCGCCGTTGGCTGTATGCCGAACGTCACAAGATTCCCTTGTGCTGCCAAGTTCTGTGCATGCGCAACTGCTTCTGCAAAAGAAACCTGATTTTTGATCAGATGGTCGGCCGGCAATATAAGCAAAACAACGTCATCCCCGTGCTTGCGAGAAGCATGCAACGCTGCTGCGGCTATGGCTGGCGCAGTATTGCGACCACTAGGCTCCAACAAATAATCGTGCACAACACGATGATCGTCAGAAGCTTGAGACTCGTATTCGTCACGCGTCAGGAAGTAATAATCGCGATTAGTGACCGTCAAGACATGCTCTACATCCGGCAAGGCAAGCGCACGCTGGAGCGTTTTCTGCAGCAGGGTCTCACCATTCGGCAAGGCGATAAACGGCTTGGGCAAGGCTTCGCGTGAAACCGGCCACAAACGCGAGCCGGCTCCACCGGAAAGGATAATGGGAAGGAGCATCTAAATAACTTCCAGTCTGACTAAATATACGCTTGTCGTATTTTAGTCGATTGATAAGCCATTTTTACCGCATTGCAAAATAATTAATCAAAAGCAACTATTTAAAAGGTACATTTCAGCAGACAGGCAAACAAGAGGTTGCCTGTCTAGCAACCTCATTGGCTTTTAAGTTGGTAGGCAGAGTCGTTCTCGGCGACTGTATTATCAAATTTAACGATGAAGGTACTCCCCATCTCCGGCTGCGACTCTATCGCCAGCACCGCACCGTGCCTGAGCAGCACGTGCTTAACAATCGCCAGCCCTAAACCAGTCCCTTGGGTCTCCCTCGAGCGGCTTTTGTCGACCCGGTAGAAACGCTCCGTCAAGCGGACGATGTGTTCGGCACGGATACCAATGCCACTGTCCTTGACTGAAAATTGCGGGCCGTTGGCTGTTTCCTGCCATTTGATGTCGATACGGCCACCTTCCGGTGTGTAGCGCACCGCGTTTGAAACCAGATTGCCGAAGGCACTACGTAGTTCGTCGGTGCTGCCCTGGATGTCCGGCCCCTCTACCGTCAAACTGATGGTGTGGCGTCCACCCGACAGCGCTTCCGCCTCCTGCAGGATCTGACGTAATAGGTTTCCGATGTTCACGTGTTCGGGGCGCAACGGGTAGTCGATCGACTCCAGGCGCGTCAGCGTCAGCATGTCTTCGACCAGGTTCTGCATGCGCTTGCCCTGCTCTATCATCAGGTTCAGGTGCGACATCCGCACATCCGGGTCCAGGTCGGGCTGGCCTTGTGCGATTTCGAGGAAGCCGTTGATGACGGTCAGCGGCGTGCGTAGTTCGTGCGATGCGTTGGCGATGAAGTCTCGACGCATCATTTCAATACGATCCGATTCCGTTGCATCATGGGTGACCAGAATCTGGCGGCGGTTTTCGAAGGGGATGATCTGGACGATCAGTTTGCGATCTTTCAGCGTCAGGGTCAGTGGCTGATCGTAACGTCCGAGGATGATGTAATCAATGAAGTCCGGGCTGCGGATCAGGTTGGTGACGCGCATGCCTTTGTCACGCCCGTTATTCAGACCCAGATGCTTTTCCGCGGCCGGATTGCACCATTCGAGGAAGAGCACGTCATCCATGATGACGACGCCATCCGGTAACAGGCTCATGGCCTGCCGGAAGCGCGCCAGCCATTCGGTTAGTTCTGCACGGTTACGCTCGTCATCACGACGCATGCGGTATAGACGAGAAAAAATATCAGTCCAGGCTCCCCAGCCATCCGGCAGCTTCTCGCTATCCGGATGATCGAGCCAGGCGCTGAGTAAATATAAGTAATTAAGCTGTACGACGATCAGGGCGATCATCAATACCAATGCAACAGCCAGGCCTATCGACCAGCCAAAGAAATACCCGACAACACCTGCAAATACCAGGATGATGGATAGTCGCAGGCCAGCGGGTACCCAGAACAACAACTGAGGATTCATAGAGAGCTTGGGTTCGGCTTACTTCGTAGAAAGCATATAGCCTACACTACGCACCGTTTTGATCAAGTGCTCGGCATCTTTCAGGGCTTTGCGCAAGCGCAGTACGTGGACGTCCACGGTGCGCTCTTCGATCACGACGTGATCGCCCCATACCTTGTCGAGCAACTGGCTACGCGAGAATACGCGGTCCGGATGCGCGAGGAAGAATTTCAACAGTTTGAATTCGGCATGGCCGATGTCGATTTTTTCATCGTTCATGCTGACACTGCAGCTGACCGGATCCAGGCTGATATTCCCGGCGGTCATCAGGGTCTGCGAATGCTCAGGCGTCTTGCGACGCAGCAGCGCATTGATACGGGCCGTCAGCTCGCGAGGCGAGAACGGCTTGGTGACGTAGTCGTCGGCGCCATTGTCGAGGCCAGCGATTTTGTCTTCTTCCATGCTTTTTGCGGTCAGCATGATGATAGGCAGCTCGTTGAACTGGCGATCAGCACGAATACGCGACAACAGGCGCAAACCGCTTTGGTCGGGCAACATCCAGTCGAGCAGGATCAATTGCGGCAGGCGTTGCTGGATAAAGTCCCAGGCATCGCCTGCATTCTGTACCGCAGCGACATTCCAGCCTGCCCCTTTCAGGGTGAACGTCACCAATTCAATAATTGGTGGTTCGTCTTCAACAATCAGAATAGTAGGTTTTTCGGCAGCCATAATCGCTTAGTTAGTGGTGCGCTCATCTAATTGAGTAGCAGCGTAATCAGTATGGCGAATATCCTTGCCTTCGACAATGTAGATCACGTATTCAGCGATATTTTTCGCATGATCGCCGATGCGTTCGATTGCTTTCGCCACCCATAAGGTATCCAGCGCGCTGGAAATCGTGCGTGGATCTTCCATCATGAAAGTAATCAGAGTGCGCATGATGGAGCGGAACTCGTGGTCCACCGCTTCATCCTGTGCAATCAGTTTGATCGCTTGCTTACCGTCCAGGCGTGCAAATGCATCCAGTGCATCGTGCAGCATGTTGCTGGCGCTGGTTGCCATCACACGTATGGTTTCGTAGTGATTAATGGTGGTGACGCCCCGCTCGGTAATATTTTTGGCAGCGCGTGCGATTTTGGTCGCTTCGTCGCCGATACGCTCGAGGTCGGTGATGACCTTGATGGTTGCCATGACGGTACGCAGGTCGTTTGCAGCCGGTTGACGTTTGACGATCAGGTGGCTGCAAGCGTCGTCCAGCGATACCTCAAGGGTATTTACGTTTTCATCCGACTTGATGACGGTTTCGGCCTGGCCGATGTTACCGCTTCTAAAACATGCTACTGCATCGCGGAACTGGCTTTCTACAAGGCCGCCCATCAACAATACTTTGGAACGGATGGTTTCCAGATCCATGTCGTATTGCTTGGAAGAGTGTTCGCCTGACATCAGGTTTCTCCTAAATAAATTCAGTTAAATGTTTGTGTGCAGCACGCTGCACGTTCTTATTCTTGTTCAATCAACCGAAACGACCAGTGATGTAGTCCTGTGTATCTTTCTTGTTCGGGTTCATGAAGATCTGATCGGTTTCACCGAATTCGACCAATTCACCCAGATACATATAGGCGGTGTAGTCCGAGCAACGTGCCGCTTGTTGCATGTTGTGCGTCACGATGGCGATGGTGTAATCACCCTTCAGTTCGCTGATCAATTCTTCGATTTTTGCAGTCGAGATAGGATCCAGCGCCGAGGTCGGCTCATCCAGCAGCAACACATCCGGTTTCACAGCTACGCCGCGAGCGATACACAAACGTTGTTGCTGTCCACCGGACAGGCTCAGACCGCTCTTGTTGAGCTTATCTTTGACTTCAGTCCACAGCGCTGCCTTGTTCAGCGCCCATTCAACGCGCTCGTCCATTTCGCCTTTAGGCAGGTTTTCATAGAGACGCACACCAAAAGCGATGTTGTCGTAGACCGACATCGGGAACGGCGTCGGCTTCTGAAACACCATGCCGACCTTGGCGCGCAGCATGTTCACGTCCTGACCTGGTTCCAGGATGTTTTTACCGTGGTACATGATCTTGCCTTCCGCACGTTGGCCCGGATACAGGTCATACATACGGTTGAAAGTACGCAGCAAAGTCGATTTGCCGCAGCCGGATGGGCCGATGAATGCCGTTACCTTTTTATCGTGAATATCGAGGTTGATATTCTTCAGCCCCTGGAACGAGCCGTAGAAGAAATTCAGGTTGGCGATTTCGAGGGTCTTTTTATTGGTCATGTCCACAGACGTTTGAGTAGTCATAGCGTTCGCTTGGATTAAATTCAGTTATGGATTTTTTGATTGAACAAAGAACGTGACAGGATATTCAGTGCCAGGACGCTGAAGGTAATCAGCAATGCACCGCCCCATGCCAGCGAACGCCAGTTGTCGTAAGGACTCATCGCAAACTGATAGATCACCACTGGCAAGTTGGCCATAGGCGCATTCATGTTGGCGCTGTAGAACTGGTTGTTCAACGCAGTAAATAACAATGGTGCTGTTTCGCCGGAGATACGTGCAACTGCCAGCAGGACACCAGTAATCACACCAGCCTTGACTGCACGCAGACGCACGAAGGTGGCAACACGCCAGCGCGGTGCACCAAGCGCAAACGCCGCTTCACGCAGGCTGGTAGGTACCAGGTTCAGCATATTATCAGTCGTACGCACTACCACCGGAATCGCAATCAGGGAGATCGCAAAGCTACCGGCCCAGCCGGAGAAGTGCTTCACGTTCGCCACGTAGATCGCATAGATAAACAGGCCAATCACGATTGATGGTGCTGACAGCATGATGTCAGTCACGAAACGGGTGATCTTGGCAAACCAGCTGACTTCGCCGTATTCCGCCAGGTAGATACCTGCCAGGATGCCGATCGGTGTACTGATAAAGACTGCTGCGCCGACCATCAGCAAGCTGCCGACGATGGCATTCATCAAGCCACCGCCTTCGCTACCAGGTGCAGGCGTGGTTTGCGTGAAGATCGCCAGGTTAATCGCACCTACGCCCTTGATAACCAGTGTGAACAAAATCCACATCAGGAAGAACAGACCCAGCAACATCGCCAGGAAAGACAGCGCGATGCCGACGCGATGGATAAACAGGCGTTTCCGATATACCGGATTCATGGTTTCGGTTTTCATTTAGCGCCCTCCTTGCGGGACATACCCATCAACATCAGCTTCGCAGCGGAGAGGACGAGGAAAGTAATCACGAACAGGATCAGGCCGAGGGCAAACAACGAGGACACGTGCAATACCGATTCCGCTTCAGCGAATTCATTTGCCAGTGTCGACGCGATACTGTTACCCGCCGAGAACAGCGACCACGATAGTTTGTGTGCATTACCGATGACGAAGGTAATCGCCATGGTTTCACCCAGCGCCCGTCCCAGCCCCAGCATGACGCCGCCGACTACACCGATGCGGGTGTATGGCAACACAACTTTGCGTACCACTTCCCATTTGGTGCAACCCAGTGCGTAGGCAGACTCTTTCAGGACTGGCGGTACGATTTCAAAAACGTCACGCATCACGGAAGCAATGAACGGGATGATCATGACGGCCAGGATGATGCCTGCCGCCAAAATACCGATACCCATCATCGGACCTTTGAACAAATTACCGATGACTGGCAGTTGGCCCAAAGTGGCGGCCAGTGCAGGCTGGATGTAATCCGAGAACAAGGGAGCAAATACGAACAAACCCCACATACCGTAGATGATACTTGGCACACCAGCCAGCAATTCAACTGCGGTACCCAAAGGCCGCTTCAACCAGGCCGGGCAGATTTCTGTGAGGAACAAAGCGATGCCAAAGCTGATCGGAAAAGCGATCGCGAGGGCGATAAGAGATGTAGCTAAAGTGCCGACGATGGCAATTGCTGCGCCATATTGATCGTTGACTGGATCCCACTCAACGCTGGTCACGAATGGCAGACCGAATTCTTTTAACGCTGGCCATGCCCCTATCATGAGGGATGCAATGATGCCGAGCAAAACGAACAAAACGCTCAGCGCGAAGATGAACG
>JBEBUE010000106.1:0-8177 GCA_040393485.1 Herminiimonas sp. | reverse complement strand
TGATGACCATACCGACTATATGCATGGACAACTCGCTGTAGCTCTCAGCACCCGACATCGCCCTGGCCATCACCAGCATGGAGGCGACTGACAGTATCAGACTGAGCACAGCGGCCATCGCTGTGAAGATCACGTACTGTCGCTCAAAGTAAGCAAACTTCTCTGTGAGCCGCAGCGCATACAGCCCGAATACGGCAACGCCAAACAGCGCAGCCATGCTGACGTAGAGACCAAATCGCAATGCGATATTGAGTCCGTCGTCAGCCATTGCTTACTTCACCTGGAAAGAGATGCTGCCTTTGATCGGATGCGTGTCGGCAGACACTGCGCGCCAGTCCACCCGATAGGTACCAGCGACCAAAGGTTTAGCCGGTGTGATCACCATCGTCTTATCATCGCTGCCACCTGCTACGGCGGCGCTTATTTTCATCGCACCGTGATCCGCCATGCCAGGCATTTCAGTCATAGTGAGCGTGGCACCGGAGAACTTCTTGTTCAGCGTTTCACTAAATTTCAATTCGATCGTTGCAGGCGCTGCACCTTCGGACTTATCAGCCGGGGTAGACGACACCAGTTCAGGATGGGCAAAGGCAGATGCTGCAAGCAACATTGCGGCCGCTGCGAAGGTGATTCTGGAAGTGATGCGGGAGAGAGACATGAGTATTCCTTTCTTTTAATAGTGAATGAAGCCAGACTTAAAACCAGAAACGCAAACCGGCAACGAAGCGCGTCCTGACTGGCTTGCCGCCTTCAGCACGCACAAAATCTGCGGTTTCGCCAAAGCTGCCAGCACGCTCAACGCCTATGTAAGGTGCAAACTGGCGCGTGAATTCATAGCGCAGGCGCAAGCCTGCGGATCCTTCGGCCAGGCCGCTGCCCAACCTGAGTGCCGGATCGCGTTTGCCAAATGCCTGCAACTCCATCTTCGGCTCGAGTATCAGCTTTTGCGTAATCAGGAGTTCGTAGCTGGCTTCGAGTCGCAGTGCGGTACGTCCGCCACTTCCCACATAGGCCGTGGCATCTACCTCAAACCAGTACGGTGCCAAACCCTGAATACCAAAGGCAGCCCACTGACGGTCCGGTCCTTCCCGGCTCGAATCCAGGCGAACACCTGCCTGCACATCCCAGTACGACGCTATCGCCCTGCTCCATAACAACTCAGTGCGTGACTCCTGAATCCGACGCTTTTCTGCATCGCCCTCGGCCTTAATCACAAAGCGGTTGTAGGTAGTGCCATACCAGCCCTGCAAGCTGTATGCGCTTGAGTCATTGCCGCCGTCGTTAAACCTGCGCTCCAGTTGCTCACCACGTATCGAGGCAAACGTATGCTCATCTCCCAGCATCAGGCGATGCACACCGGGCACCATATATGCACCCTCGCCCAGCTTGATGCCGTTGGAATAAGCATGCGGATCACGCGCATCCGGCGGCGCAGAACCGCCCTGCATTTGCATGGAACCATGATCCATCGCCGCTTCAGGCGCAGCGCTACCTGACATGTCGTGACCAGCATGCGGATCAGCGGCATCGATTTGCATCGTGCCATGTCCTGCATGCGGGTCTGCGCTCTGTGCATGTGCGCTCTGAACAAGTACAGCGGCACTCACGAAGTAAGCACAGGCCAGCGCCACGGCGTGGAGATTTTTTGCTTTCAATATCATGTGTTTCCCCATCATCTTTCAGACACCACGACCTCGCGGAACATGCCCGCGTCCATATGGAACATCAGGTGGCAATGCCAGGCCCAGCGTCCGAGCGCATCGGCTGTTACCAGGAAGCTGATGCGTTGTGCCGGCTGCACCGGCAAGGTGTGGCGACGCACGAGGAACTCACCTTCAGGACTTTCCAGCTCACTCCACATGCCATGCAAATGCATGGGATGCGTCATCATGGTGTCGTTATGCAGGATCACGCGCAGGCGTTCGCCATAACGGAAATGTATAGGTGTGGAGCTACCAAATTCCAGTCCGTCTATGGACCAGCTATAGCGTTCCATATTGCCGGTCAGATGCAACTCGACTTCCCGCTCAGGTTCACGCTGGTCCATGGGGCCTGACGGTGTGCGCAAGTCAGCCAGTGTCAATACGCGACGACCGTTATTGCGCAAGCCTATGCCCGGATCATCCAGATTGGTACGCGCCATATCGACGCGCATGTCAGTACTCGCGCCGTACTCGGTGCGCGCATGTCGCGCCTGCTTGGACGGTACTGCCAGCCCTGACTTGGCTGGCGTGGTGCCACCATCCATCATGCTCATCGTGTTGTCGTCACCCATGCCGGACATCGCGCTGTGATCCATGGTCATACCGCCCATACCAGCCATGTTGCTATGGTCCATCCCGGCCATACCACCGTGATTCATGCCACCGTGACCACCCGAACCATGCTGCATATCACCCATCATGTCGCGCATGCTCAGCCATTCAGCTTTATCCAGCGCCGGGACCGGCGCTTGCAAGCCTTCACGGACAGCTAGCGTGCCGCGGGCGAAGCCGGTTCTATCCATAGACTGCGCAAACAGGGTGTAAGCCTCGTCCCTGGGCTCGACTATGACGTCGATGGTTTCACCTGGCCCGAAGCGGAATTCATCTACCGTGACCGGCTCGACATCCAGGCCATCGACGTGTACCACTTTCAATTTAAGGCCGGGTATCCGTACATCGTAGAAAGTATTTCCGGTGCCATTGATCATGCGCAAACGCACCCGCTCGCCCGGACGGAACAGGCCAGTCCAGTTGCCCGCAGGGGTGATGCCATTGGTGAGGTAAGTCAGGGTCTTAGCAGAAAGATCCGCCAGGTCGGTCGGACTCATGCGCATCTCGTTCCACATCTTGCGCTTATCGAATGCTGCACCGACGCCTTCGCGCGCCGCATCGCGGAAGAAATCGATTACGGTCGGCTGGTTGTAATTGTAATAGTCGCCCTGCGACTTCAATTTGGCAAAAACCCGCATCGGGTCTTCATCGGTCCAGTCGGACAGCAGCACGACGTGATCGCGGTCGGCACGTATGGTCTCGGGACCAGCCGGATCGATGATGATGGCACCGTACATGCCGGTCAGTTCCTGCATGCCGGAATGCGAGTGATACCAGTAGGTACCGCTTTGCTGAACTTTGAAGCGATAAGTGAACGTAGTACCTGCCGGGATGCCAGCAAAGCTAATGCCCGGTACGCCGTCCATCTGATACGGCAGGATAATGCCGTGCCAGTGGATCGAGGTACTCTCTTTCAGTTTGTTATGTACGCGGATAGTGACCGTTTCACCTTCGCGCCAACGCAGTGTCGGTGCAGGCAAGGAACCGTTAATCGTTGCCGCCAGTCCCGGCTTGCCGGTGAAATTGACTGGCAGTTCTTCCACTACCAGATCGAATTCATTACCACGCAGAACCGGCGCTGCGCCGCGACTCACCTGCTCGCCACGCGCCACGGCACTCAGGACCGGAACTGACAGGCTGGCCAATACCCCACCCGCAGCCAGACCCTGCACAAACCTTCTGCGACTCAATCCGCCAGCAGGAAGGATGATGGGTAATCGACGTGACATGTTTACATTCCTCAATTAATCAAACAGCAAATCAGACGGCGTCTGGCAATATCATTCAAGCCACAGAACGTGCAGCAACGGTAGCCATCCTATGCGGCTACTGCTGTCAGGTAAATTACTGCTTCATTACATTCATGTAATGTTGCTGTCATCTGCATGCCGGAATCCCGCAAGTAGCTGGTCTGGCGTGTAAAAATACGTCTGCGCGCTGGCTCACCCACAAGTGGCCCGACTACCACAGAGGAAGTAATGAAAATATTGGTTGTAGAAGACGAGAACAAGACTGCGGACTATATACGCCAGGGCCTGCGGGAAGCCGGTTTCGTGGTCGATGTGGCGCGCAATGGCCTCGACGGTCACCATATGGCCATGAACGAAGCATACGACCTGGTGTTGCTGGACGTGATGCTGCCCGATGTGGATGGCTGGCATATAGTCAAATCGTTAAGGGATGCCGGTCATCAGGTCCCTGTCTTGTTCCTGACGGCTCGTGGCAGCGTGGATGACCGGGTCAAAGGACTGGAACTGGGCGCAGATAGTTATCTGATCAAACCTTTTGCCTTTGCGGAATTACTGGCGCACGTCAGGACGCTATTGCGCCGCAGGAACGTCCCCGCGCAATCAGACCAGTTGCAAATCGCCGACCTTGTACTCGACCTCGCACGTCGCAAGGCTACGCGCATGGGGCAGCGCATCGTGTTGACCAATAAAGAATTCGCCTTGCTGGAACTGCTGGCGCGACGTCGCGGTGAAGTACTGCCGCGCTCCCTCATCGCTTCCCAGATCTGGGACATGAATTTCGATAGCAACACCAATGTCATCGACGTCGCGATACGCCGCCTGCGCGCAAAGATGGATGAGCCCTACGAACCCAAGCTCATCCATACCGTACGCGGCATGGGCTACACGCTGGATATTCCTGATGAAAACTGACATGAGCGGCCATCTCACTGAAAAAAGACGACCGGCTTCGCTGGCGCTACGGGTCACCATACTTGTCGGCATCACTACCACGCTGGTATTCATGGCATTCAACTGGGTCATCGTACGTTCCCTGGAAATGCACTTCGCCGAACAAGACACCACCGAGCTACAGGCGGTCGCTGGTGCTGTCGTCAAAACACTCGCTGAAGTCCCGCATCAGGAAGGCAATGATTCTGCAATGGTGAAACAACTATCCGCCATCGCCATCGGACGTCACGGCGTCACCTACAGCGTGTACACCAAGTCAGGTAGTCCGGTCTACGTCAGCCACGGCGCAGATCTAGGCTTGCTGCTTAAGCGCGATAAGTTTGACTCCACCATTAGCGACGATGACGTCATCATCTGGCAAGACCAAGGCCGCTCCTATCGCGGCGCAGCACTGGAAGTGGCGGCTGAGAGCACGCCTGGCGGCACTCCTTTTATCGTCGCCATCGCGATGGATATCGACTTCCATCTCGAATTCCTCACGATGTTCAAAACCATCTTATGGTGGGCGACCCTGATCGTCTCCGTCATCGCACTCATCGTTGCCTGGTGTGCCGTGCAATGGGGTCATCGCCCGATACGCAAAGTCTCACGCGATATCCGCGCCATCCGCTCGTCACGTCTGGATGTACGCCTGGACCCGACCGAAGTCCCGATCGAGCTGGAAGAACTCGCAGCCTCATTCAACGACATGCTGGGACGCATAGAAGACGGCTTTGCGAAGTTGGCCAACTTCTCCGCCGACATCGCACACGAGCTGCGCACACCTGTCACCAACCTCGTCATGCAGACCGAGGTCGCGCTCAGTCAAAGCCGTTCATCTGCCGAGTATCGCGAAATCCTCTATTCCAATCTGGAAGAATTCGAACGCATGAGTCGCATGATCAGCGACATGCTATTCCTGGCCCAGACCGAAAACGATCCACACAACCTGCATCTGTCCGACATCTCCATAGCAGCCATGATCCAGGATCTGTTCGACTACTTTGAAGCGCTCGCAGAAGAAGCCAACATCACCCTCACCCTGCAAGGACATGCAGAGCCTGTCAAAGCCGACCGAGAAATGATGCTGCGCGCACTAAGCAACCTCATCTCCAACGCCATCCAATACTCTGCTCCAGGCTCCACGGTCATCGTGCGTTTATCGCAGGACAAACAGCAAACAACTGTTAGCGTGGAAAACCCCGGCGATCAAATAGCCAAAGATGACTTGCCGAAACTGTTTGACCGCTTCTTCCGCTCTGATCCGTCACGCAAACGAAAAGCGGCGGGTGCCGGACTGGGCCTGGCTATAGTGAAGTCCATTGCCGAAGCGCATGGTGGGAAGGTGCAGGCTACTTCAGAACAGGCGCGAATTAAATTTGAAGTTACCTTGCCGCATCTACAAAAGGCGTAATTTCTAAACACTTTGCCTGCATGTACTCAGGCAAAGCTTGACACTGCCCCGCATTCGCAAATGTACGCTATTGGCCAGAAGCGGACATTTGCCACTGTCGTAGTGACAAACGTCCATCCGCTTCAACCATTGCTTTAAGTTATTGATTTGAAAAAGCTGGTTGGGATGCTACGCTTTCGCGCTGTTTCATCCGTTCAAACCAAGATAGCAATGCTTTACATTCAGCAGGAATCTCTAGTTTGACGATGGCTGCGAAGACTAAGCCTCCGATGACAGTAATGTCCGCCATTGAAAACTTCTCACCCGCGACGTAAGTCTGTTTCTGCAACACTTGGTCAAAGTAATGCATGCCTCGAATTGCCTTGTCGCGCTGACGGAATCCCCATTCAGGATTTTGGTACAGCTCTACCAAGGGACCCAACCCAGGCGTACCGTGATGGAAATATACGCTGATTGCGTCTAGCAATTCGATTTCTGCGCGTTTGCTCATCATGTGAATTACACCTTGCTCCAAAGGCGTCGTGCCGGTAAGGATGGGCTTGCCATCAAGCGTATCGAGATATTGAGTAATTGCGGTGCATTCGGCTATCAGCGTTCCGTCCGTCAGCTCAAGTACAGGCAAAGTCCCTGAGTAATTCTTCTGCTCGATGAACGCAGGCTTTTTATGTTCGCCTTTGTACAAATCTACAAGTTCGAATTTCACCTTACTTTGTAATTGTTTTTCCGCCACAGCGATTCGAACGCGTGTTGGATAAGGTCCGACAGGAAAATCATAGATAGTCTTTGGCTCGTTGTTTGACGTGTTGTTTGTCATTTCATGCTCCTGAATTAAATAAAATCACCAAAAAAGGAAGGCTTAGCAAATCCTACCTAACGTTTGTTAGGTTAACAATATGCGCTATACTGGTTCGCGTCAACCATTTATTTTTAAGGACATCATCTTGAGTAGCGATGCGAGTTCTAGCTCTAAAGACAACATTCTTGACGCAGCCACGCGTATTGCTCAAGCACATGGCTATGCGGGATTAAATATGCGTACTTTGGCCGAGCAAGTGGGTATCAAGGCAGCAAGTCTCTATCACCATTTTCCAAGTAAGGCTGATTTGGCTACTGCAGTGGCGCGGCGCTATGCTGATGATTCAGCGGCGACCCTCGAGGCGATAGCAATAGACGCCGGTAATCCGGAGACATGTCTGAATCGGTATCCAGAAACTTTCCGAAAGTCGTTGGAGAGCGGGAATCGTATTTGCCTTTGCAGCTTCATGACTGCTGAATACGATGATTTACCGTCGGAGGTTCAGGTCCAAGTGCAAGCTTTTGCAGAGGTAAACGTTGCATGGTTAAGCAAAGTGCTGCAACAGATCGGAATGAAGCGGAAACTTGCTGAACTTCGTGCTCGCGCAATTTTTGCAGCTGTTTCAGGGGCCCAGCTAATGGCGCGAGGGAGACAAGATATCAAGCTCTTCGATTCCATAATCGAAAGTTATCGTACGGCTGGTCTTTTCTCTTCTAAGAATCCGTAGTTAGATATCAAGATGAATGTTTTGGGTTATATGCGGATGTCTCCTACCGGCCAGTTTCAGCCTTAACTAAATAAAAATGGAAAAAGTCGCTCCAAATATTGAGGAAGTTCTAAAAAGACTTTCTGCCATATCATTCGATCACGACGAGGCTGACATGATCGAAATGTATGAATTGACGGATCTAATCAGAACTATGGACACCCCTCGTTCCATCGTTCCTTATCTATTCTCTTGGTTCGAGACTAATAGTGAGTACATAACGGGTAGTCCTGGCCCCTTTGTTCACTTCATCGAAAGTCAGGACGACTATCAAACAATGTTGATTCAATCCATCGGTAGAAAACCCTCTGACGCCACGCTTGCTATGGCTAATAGATTAGCAAATTACGTGGAATCCGATGAAGAAAAGCAGATATGGATTGGATTAATCGAGGCTAGCATTGAACATCCCGACTGCAACGAGCTAGTCCGTGAAAGCGCAAATTTATTCATTGAACATCACAAAAATTAATCAACTCGGGGCTCAGGGGCGTCAGATGCAAGGCAGCTATCGGCCAATATCCGACGTAATATTCCTATATCAATGATTGAAAACATTATGTTTAGTTGGATTAATAAGCAAGGCATTAGAAATAGTGATGGCTTTGAAGTTCAGTGCACTGGGCGCTTCACCATGGAATATCGTGAGGGTGAGTATTCGCATTAATGTTGCCACCAGTTCGCATTTCAACATTGCCACCTAGCC
>JBEBUE010000105.1:0-8202 GCA_040393485.1 Herminiimonas sp. | reverse complement strand
GCCGGTGGCATTGTTGTAGAACAGGGCGGTGATGAGCAGCAAGGCGGAATTCAATGCAACCGGAATCAGTACGAAGTGATAGCCCATCGCATGCACGGCCGGGCCACCGAGTACGGCTGTCAACGCCACTGCGCCGCTGGGCGGGTGGATGCAGCGCGCTGCAAACATGGCCGCGATCGCCAGCGCCGCTGCAATGCCTGCTGCCAGGATAGGTTCATCGATGATTTTTGCGCAGGTGACGCCTATGATGGCTGCCAGTATGTTGCCGCCCATGATGGACCAGGGCTGAGCCAGCGGGCTGGCCGGAACCGCGAACAGCAAAACCGAGGAGGCGCCCATTGGAGCGATGAGCCACGCAGCATGTATATCTTTGCCGAGGACGAAATAACTGCACAAACCAGTGAGGACGAGACCGAACAGGGCGCCGGCACAGGCGCGCATTTTTTCATATCGATCAACGGTACCGGGTGTAGGGAAGATGCGAGTGAACGACTTCCATGCCGATTGAAACATACTGCTCCTAGCTAAATTACTTGATCCTGCATTACATCACAGCCTGCGTATATGGTGCTGTTTTATCAATTTGCAGTGTCGACACTTTGATATCCGGGACGCCGTTGGTAGCGCGAGGCTAGGAACGGGAGGGTGCTTGATGCCTATAAAGCTGAAAGTTTAAATATGTTGCATATCAAATGCAATATATATCGAAAATATTGTCAGGATGGCTGGCATCTGCCTTCAGGCATGAGCCAAAGCGCATGAGACAGGTTAAAAACATTCATCTCCATACGCGCAGCAAACCAATAAAATAGACGTCAGAAAAATCAAGAATCCGGTATTCGATCCGTATTTTCAGCCCGTTTTGCACACATCACTATAAATAGCGCGTCAATTTGCATTGCGTGCTCACAAGGAGATTTTCATGTCGGTTATTACCAATATCGAAGACTTGCGCGTCCTGGCGCAGAAACGTGTTCCCCGCATGTTTTACGATTATGCCGACTCCGGTTCATGGACCGAATCCACCTATCGCGCAAACAGCAGCGATTTTGCGCAAATGAAATTCCGCCAGCGGGTTGCGGTGAATATGGAAAACCGCACGCTCAAAACCAAAATGGTTGGGCAGGACGTGCATATGCCGGTAGCAATTGCACCGACCGGCCTGACCGGCATGCAGCACGCCGACGGTGAAATCCTGGCAGCACGCGCGGCGGAGAAGTTTGGCATCCCGTTCACCTTGTCAACGATGAGCATTTGCTCGATTGAAGACATCGCGGCGCATACCAGCAAACCGTTCTGGTTTCAGTTGTATGTGATGAAGGACCGGCCTTTTATCGAGCGCCTGATTGAGCGCGCCAAGGTAGCGAAATGCTCGGCGCTGGTCTTGACGCTGGATTTGCAGATATTGGGACAGCGTCACAAAGATTTGAAAAACGGTTTGTCGGCACCGCCTAAATTGACGATCGCAAACATCCTGAACATGATGACCAAGCCACGCTGGTGCATGGGTATGCTGGGTACACCGCGACGCAACTTCGGTAATATCGTTGGTCATGCCAGCGATGTGTCGGATATGTCTTCGCTGTCTTCGTGGACTTCGCAGCAGTTTGACCTTGCCTTGTCATGGAAAGACGTCGAATGGATCAAGCGCTGCTGGGGCGGCAAGCTCATCATCAAAGGCATCATGGATGCGGAAGATGCACGCCTGGCAGTAGAGAGCGGTGCGGATGCCATCATCGTCTCCAACCACGGTGGCCGCCAGCTCGACGGTGCGTTGTCCAGCATTGCTGCCTTGCCTTCCATCGTCGAGGCAGTGGGCGACCAGATTGAAGTGCATATGGATGGCGGCATACGCTCGGGACAAGACGTTATCAAGGCATTGGCACTCGGCGCGAAAGGTACCTACATCGGCCGTTCCTTCCTGTACGGATTGGGTGCGATGGGCGAAGAGGGTGTGACTAAATGCCTGAAGATTATTGAAAACGAACTGGATCTGACGATGGCATTCTGCGGCCTGACTGATGTCAAGAAAGTCGACAAGCAAATCCTGATACCCGGTACCTACTGATACCCGGCTACAGAAATAAAAAAGCGGTGCATCCTGTAATCGGATGCACCGCTTTTTTTATCGTCTTGCTTTAGACGCCGGGACTGAGGCGATGTGCCAGCAGCATCGCCATCGCCGGTGCCAGCGCAAAACTGAGGAACAACCAGACCGCAGCAGACTGTGCCCCGGCTGCGCCGCCCGGCGTCGTGATGCCAGCCGCATTGACTACCAGACCTGCAATCGCAGCACCGATAGCCATGCCATACAGCTGTACCGTCGTGATGGCAGCGGAAGCGGTGGACTCTTCGCCCGGCGGAGCGACTGTTAACACACGTGTCACCAGGTGCGGCCAGCCTATGCCAACTCCGGCACCGACCCCGGTTAATGCAAGTGCCGACAAAGCCATATGCCAGTTGCTGGACAAGCCGAGTGTGTATGGCAGTAGCACTCCTAGCGCCAGCAAGCTGACAGTGCAGAGCGCTGGTCCGGCGCGCAGTAATCGTGCTGCGCCGATATTGCCATGTCCGGAAAACAGCAGCGAACCCAGGCTCCAGCCTGCTGCCATCGTCGCGGTCAGATAGCCTGCGGTGAGCGGACTATGGCCATGCAGGGTTTGCAGGAAGTAGGGTACGAAAATCTCGGTCATGACGCCTATCAGCAGCAGCGCGATGCTGGCATAGGCGGCACCCAGCGGTGTGCTGATCACAGTGCCGCGCGTAGGCAGCATATTGATACTGGTACGGCGTTCGCAGAATATCGTCGCGACACCGAGCAGCAGGCCTACTGTCACACCCGTGGTTTGCCACAGCAATACCGGCGACAGGCTGCCTGCCGCAATGGCCAGCACGGATATGCTCAGCAAAATAATTTGTTGCAGCGGCACTGGCGGTGTAGAGGCTACGCGTGGCACCGTTGTCAGGTTCTCCGGACGTAATTGCACGGCGACTAATGCGGATTGCGCCAGGGCTATCGGCAGCAAAGTCCAGAACGCCCAGCGCCAGTGACCCGCCTGCGCGAACAAGCCGCCGACCGCTGGGCCGCATAAGGTAGAAATTCCCCACATGCCTGACACCAGTGCAATCGCACGTGGCCATAGCGGGGCGGCAAATACCACGCGTATCAGTGCATAACTAAGTGCAGCCAGCAAGCCACCGCCCAGCCCTTGCACACTGCGACCGGCCAGCATCATCGGCATGGAGCTGGCCATCGCACAAATCGTCGAGCCCGCGGCAAATGCCAGCAAGGCCGACAAATATGAACCACGCGGTCCAAGTGCCGCCAGTATGCGTACTGAAAAAGACGCGCCTATGATCGATGTGACCATGAAGAGGGTGGTGTTCCACGCATACCAGTCGAGCCCGCCGATTTCATGGACGACTGATGGCAGGACAGTGGTGACGATGTGGACATTGATGGCGTGCAGTGCGACGCCGCCGGTCAATGCCAGCGCGCGCAAGCCGTTCTGACCACGCATTAAAGCGCCCCAACTGGCAGTGGGGATGTGCTTGTTACTCATTATTTCCTCGACACGATGGCCATGACAGCCTATTATCCAAACATTGTCTTGGATATTAGGCTTCCCGCATGCATTACGCAAGTAATTACTTTGAAAATAAGGATGCCACGCATGAACGCATTCTTTTATTCATTAAAACCAAAGGTCCGATTTCGACCGCTGACTTAGCGCGCGAGCTGGAGATGACACCGGAAGCGGCGCGTCAACAGGTGCAAAAATTGCTGATCGCAGGTCTGATATCGGGACGCCAGGAGGCAGCATCTGGCGTTGGTCGTCCGCGCCAGCGCTGGGTGCTGACCGAGGCCGGTTATGCCCGTTTCCCCGATACCCATGCGCAACTCACGGTGCAATTGCTGGATACCGTGCGCCACTTGTTTGGCGAGGACGGTCTGGAGCGCCTGATCAGCCAGCGCGAAGAAGAATCGCGTGCGGTTTATCTACAGGCCTGCAGTGATCAGGGTTTGCCTGAACGCCTGCACAGCCTGGCCGAGATCCGCACCGCGGAAGGCTATATGGCGCGCGTAGAGCAGGACGGCGAGGATTGGCTATTGATAGAAGATCATTGCCCGATCTGTGCCGCTGCGCGTACTTGCCAGGGATTTTGCCGTTCGGAATTGCGCCTGTTTCAGGAAATCATCGGTGATGAGGCCAGCGTCACGCGGGAGCAGCATTTGTTGGCAGATGCCGGGCGTTGTGTTTATCGGATCGCCGTGAAGTAAATCTGCTTTCCGATTACGGCGCGACAGAATAAACTGCTGCTTCCAAATAAAATCCATCAGGCTTCCCGGGCCGACACACCATGCATACCGCTTCCAGCGCGCAGGACGAATCCAATACAGACTTGAGCGAAGAGCTCGAGCAGCGCATAGGGAATGACTTGTTTGATCAGGGCTGGTCGCAACAGGATGGCTTTTTGTCGGCAGAGCTCAGTAACGCACTGGCAACTGAATGTCGCGCACTGATTGCGAGCGGCGCGATGAAAAAAGCCGGCATCGGCCGCGGCCAGGAACTAAGCATCCGACCGGACGTAAGAGGCGACCACATCAAATGGTTGCGGCGCGGTGAGTCAGCAGTGTGTGATCGTTACCTGCACTTGATGGCGCAATTACAGGCAGCACTCAACCGCAGTTTCTTCCTCGGGCTCGCGGACTATGAAAGCCACTTCGCCTTTTATCCTCCCGGCACCTCTTACCAGACGCATCTGGATCGCTTTCGTGATGACGACAAGCGTGTCATCTCTGCCGTGATTTACCTTAACGATGCATGGCTGCCGGAACACGGCGGCGCATTGCGCATGCATCCGGAAGACAAGCCTGCAGTAGACGTGTTGCCGCTGGCCGGTCGTCTTGCCTTGTTTTTGTCTGCCAGCATGCCGCATGAAGTATTGCCGGCAACGCGTGATCGCCTGTCGCTCGCAGGTTGGTTCCGGCGACGCGCCTGATTCTTAAAAAACATCCGCCGTTGTAGTAGTGGTCGGACTCCTGGCGCTTATACGCCGCCATTAACGATGGTCAACACGCTGTTTTCCACATCAGCCTGGCCTGCCATATCGCTATTGTTCCGCGGTTGTTGAGCTTGCTGTGCAGTTTGATCAGTGCCGGCATCTACGAGCGACTCTTGCGGAACAATGTTGAGGCTGCGTTGCGTCGAGAATGTCGGTGCAAAATCTGGGCGATCAGTGCTCCTGATTGCCGCCTGGTACCAGGCCAGGGTTTGTGTGTCATTCGTGATGTTCGCCAGCGTGTTGCCGCTTGGATTACCCAATACATAGTTGCCGCTATCGGCACCAGCAAGGCTGAACGCCAAACTCACCGTCTTGCCATTGCCTATCGCTGCGCTGTCGAAGTTGCCGCTCTTGTTAAGGGAAACCGCGTCGCCCGCCAGCAAACCGTTGAGCAGGCCACCGCTGATCGTGGCGCTGGTGTTCCCGTCATAAGGCTTGTTCTGCGCGACGGCACCACTGACCGTCAATGCTGCCGGGGTGACCGTCACGTTGCCTGCATTGGATACCAGTTTGTAGCCCAGGCTGGACGCCAGGTTACCGGTGTAATTCAGCGCATAGCTGCCGACATTGAGATGGCCTCCGGCAGATGTATTGCCAGCCGCGACGCCGAACGATGCAGTGCCGGAGATGCCAGCGCTGAGCACTGTGTCACCATCGATCAAGCCACCGGTACCGACGGTATAGCCGGAAGGCAGTGCATTGCCGTAGACAATGGAGCCGCCGTCCGGCGTGACTTGCAAGGTCGGTGCAACACTATAGAAAAACCAGTTGCCGCTGCTTGCATAGGCTGGTGTGGTGCCGTTATAGCTCACATCATAATGCTTGCTATAGCTACCGGCGCCGTTGCGGTTGCTGGTGGCGGGATCAGCGGTATAGACCAGGTAACGGCCACCGCTTGACATGTTGGCGACGGTACTGTTGAAGCTGTTGCTGGCCACCATGATCGTGGCGCCGCTGCGGTTCAGCGTCGAATTGAGATTGATGTCCTTGCCTTTTAGCGTCAGTTCTGCGTTTGCGTCTATCTGACCCAGCGAGCCCGTCGACACTGTCAGGTTGCTCCCGGCACCCATGCCTCCAAGAGTCAGGCTAAACCCTGCGCTGTAAGGCTCAATGATGACTCTCGGTGCCACGACGATGGAGCTAGCTCCTCCCGTGATGACGAGGCCGTCTGCCAGCAAATGGACACTATTGCCTGCGCTGACATTGGACGCTATATAGATAGACGGCGCCTTGAAAGTGACGTTGGCTGGAGCATAAACGGTGTTGTAGATGTTGATGCTGTTACCGGCTTCGGCAGTCAGTGATAAGCCTGCAGCGGCGATGGATACCGGATCGTAGAAGCTGATACTGTTGGTCGCTTGCAGGCTGACGTTGGTGGTCGCACTGCTCAAGGTGCTACCCAATATCGTCGATGTTCCATTGGGCAGGTCGCCAAAATTGATGATCGGCAGGGTGAATCCACAACTATTCATGCAGTCCATCACGTCGAGATCGGTCGGATCAAGCAGCAAGGTCCCCATGCTGCCCAAGGCAGCGCGAGTATCAACCTGGGCGCTGAAACTGAGCGTTTGCTTGCCCGATACTTCGACGAAACCGCCATCACCGCCGGTACTGCCACCTGTCGCATTGATTTTGCCTTGCGCGACTGTCGTACCGTCGGACCACACGATGACACGTCCGCCGTTGCCGTGACCTGTGGCATTGGCATTAATTTGCGTCGCCGCTGACACGACGGTCTGGCTGGCGTTGCGTACGGCAGCATTGCTACCCTGGAAGTCGCCCCCGATCAGGACCTTGCCGCCGCCGTCACGTCCGCTGGCGTCGACCTGCGCGGTACCAAACAGACCGACCCGATCACCCAAGAGGCTGACCTGACCACCTTGTCCGGTCGCATTGGATACATCAACACGACCTTGCAGTACGGTGTCGCCGTTGCCGGCATCGGCCACTACCTGGCCACCGTGTGCGCTGATGCTGCCATTCAATTGCAGTTGCCCATTGTCGCTGACCAGCATGACACGACCATCGCGTGTATCGACCGCGTTGGCCTGGATCATGCCATCGTTGTTGACGACCGCCTGGATCAGGCTGTCAGCGGTTTTAGCATTCATTACTACGGTGCCGCCGTCGGCCTGGATCAGTTGTTTGTTCTGTACCAGCGCCTGCAGGCTGCCCTGGTTGACCTTGACGCTTAACAAGCCATCGCCAGCGAAGTCGAGGGTCATATCGCTGCCCGCTGCTAACGTCACGTTGCCGAGCCGGGCGGCCAGGGTTCCCTGGTTGCTAACCTGGCTACCCAGCAGGGCGATGTAGCCGCCGTTTTCAGTCGTGATGTTGCCCTGGTTGACGATGCCAGCGGTACTGTGGGGACTACCGGAGAAGCGATAGTTGCCGGCATTGAAGTCGGCGTCGCTGAGATTCAATGTGCTAGCCAACAAGCCGCCGACATTGACGCTGGCACCAGCGCCGAACAAGACGCCATTCGGGTTGAGCAGGAAGACCTGGCCATTGGCGTTGAGCTTGCCGTAGATTTCAGTGGCACCGCCGCCGATGATGCGGTTCAGGGCAATGGCATCGCGGCCGGGCTGGATGAAATTGACCGTTTCATTGCTGGCGATATTGAAGCTGCCCCAATTAATGGCGAGCTTGCTGCTGCCTTGAACGATGTTGGTGACATTGCCGCTGCTGCTGATGCTGCCGCTCCCGCTGGTCACCACGCCATCGACCGGGGCCGCCCAGACGCCCGCGGTCGTCGCCATGGTTAGCATGCTGCCGGCCAATATTGCGAGTACGTGATGAGAGGGCGTGGGCCGGTATGACTGCTTATCTTCCGGGCGGGCTGGGCGGTGGCAAGGTTGCATGGGATTTCCTTTGCTGATTCTTAGAAGCGCTTGGCCATTTGTAGCCAGGCCCTGGGCAGCTTGTCTTTATCGGAGGTTGGGGCATCGTCGGTGCGCCAGGCGATACTGGCTTGCAGGCTCAAGCCTTGCGGCCCCGACCAGCGGATACCCGTACCCACGCCTGAAAGCGAACGGCGATTGTCGCCATCACCAGCGATTGGTTTGTGATGCAGGCGGCCTTGCGCAGCGTCGTAAAACAATAGCGCCTGCGCTTGCGATGTGATGTCAGCACGCA
>JBEBUE010000104.1:0-8245 GCA_040393485.1 Herminiimonas sp. | reverse complement strand
TCGGCAGGCGCTGCGGTTTGTGCCTGAGCAGCACCAGTTGCCATCAACAAGGCAACAGCTGAAGCAATCGCCATGTTCTGTACGGTGTTGCGTGCCGGGAGGCTGCGACCCCGTGGATTAGATAAATAATTCATGCTTTCTTTCACCAATTGAAATGAAATGGATGGGATGTCGGACTTCGTCATGGACGCCGTCCCTTAATCGTCAGTCGCGCCGGGAAACGTTGCGATGCAGGCGGCCGCGCATCACTGCGGAAGTCGCGAGCCATCGCCAGTACCGCTTCATCTATCTGCGCATTGCCTGTGCCTTGTGCCAGCTCGGCACGTGTTGCCTTACCGTCTGCATCCAGCCACAGGTTGATACGGATTTCCTGGAAGGCCAGTGTGCGGGTGCGTGGGTCACGTGCAAATGCCTGCTGCAAACCATTGGCGATATAACCGGCATACGAGCCCGTACCACCACCGCTACCAGTTGAACCACCGCCACGTCCGGCTGCAATACCGAAGGAATCAGTACCGGCTTGCGCGTCGCCGTTCATGGAAATCGGGTCACCTGCGTCAGGCGATGGCGTCGGCGAATCGGAAGGCGCTTCCTGTGGACTAGGCGTCGGTTCAGGTGGTGCTTCCGGCTGCACTTTCTCCGGTTCCGGTTCCGGCAATTTTTCCGGCTCCGGCGGCGGTGGTGGTGGTGGCGGCAACATCAGCATCGGTGTTGCTGCCACTTCGCGCTTGGTGCTCGCGGTGCCTGATACCAGGTACCAGACGACGGCAACCAGCACGACCAGGATGAAACCACCGATCGCGTAACCGCCCCAGCGCCGCCACAAGCTGTCGCCCGGTGTAGTGGAAAGGGAAAGATGACGGCGATTCACATTACCCTCCTCATGCCGCTTTGCCGGTCACGAGGCCGATTTGGTTCAGCTCGATGCGCCTGAGCAGATCCAGCACTTCCACTACCTTTGCGTACTGCACCGAAGCGTCACCGCGCACGATGACCGGGAAATCCGGTGTCAGTGCTTTCTCGGTACGCAGGCGCTCTTCCAGTTCCGGCAAGGTCACCGGAAATGCATCGAGGAATACCTGTCCGGCGTTATCGATGGTGATGGCTTTGGTCTTCGGCTTTTCCAGCGCAACCGAAGAACTGGCCTTCGGCAAGTCCACCTTGATGCCGGGGATGCTGGCATTGCTGGTGAGGATAAAGATCACCAACACCACCAGCAGCACGTCAACAAACGGCGTGATGTTGATACCGCCGGCACGTTTCTTTGTGCCGAATTTGGCTGCGTTTGCCATAGTGATCTGCTCCTCAAGCCTGGCGCAGGTTAGCGCGAGCTTGACGGCCTTCGCCTTGCTCTTCAGCCAGGCGGGTAGCAAATTCGTCGACGAATACGGCCATGTCAGCACCGATTGCATCGGAACGCGATGCCAGCCAGTTGTAGCCAAACAGTGCAGGAATCGCGACACCCAGGCCTGCAGCAGTACACAGCAGCGCAGCAGCCATACCTGGTGCGACCGAGTTGATATCAACGGCACCGGCCATTGCAGCAACCACGAACACCAGCATGATGCCGATGACGGTACCGAACAGACCAACGTAAGGCGCACCTTCAATCGCAGTCGACAACCAGTTCATGCGGTGCGACATGCGTTCGTTTTCGCGCACCATCACACCATCCATCGCTGCACGGATCGCGCTAATGGTCGCATTCGAGACTGCATTGAGGTCGTAGCCACGGTCATGACGACGGCGCATTTCTTCTACCGCTACTTCATACAGGCGCCACAGCGACGAATCTGTTTTAACGAGGTTCGGTACTTTGCTGCTTTTCGCCAGTTGATCCAGTGGCGCACCAGCGGTTTCACGGAAGTGATCCATGAACACGGCATTGGCACGCGAGATTGCCGAGTAGTTACGGCTTTTGCTGATCATGATTGCCCATGACAGTGCCATCATGACGCCCAGCACGATGACAACCAGCCACGCATCCAGCGGCATCGCTGCCAGGATGTAACCGAAGTGGCTCTTGCCAGCTTGTTGCTCATCGCTGCCAAATACGGCGAGGCGTGATTCAGCACCTTGCGATACAGCATCTGCCAGCAACAAGGTATCGGCACGTGCCACTTTCGACAGGCGTACTTCATCAATCGCGCCGATGAATGGAGTCATTGCTGCGGATTGCGCTGCGGTGTCACCACCGATCGCTGCTGCGGTATTCAAAGCAGGCATGCTGGCTTCCAGCGATGCGGTAGCGCGGCCACCAACGTGCAAGGTGACGTTTTTGCCATCAGCTGTCACTGCTAGGTGCGACCATTGACCCGCCTGGATAGGTTGACCTGGTTTGCTGCGCTGACCATTGACCTGTACGAAAGGCACACCCTGGTCGATACCCACCAGGAATTCACGACCAGCGTCGCGACGTGCATAGATCAGTTGCTGCGCGCCGAGTTGCTCCGGACGTACCCATACCGAGAATGTGAACGCGCCGCCTGCTTCCTGTGTCAACGATGGCGAAGCTGGCAGCATCAACGGTGTGCCGTTCAGTTTTGCGCCCTTGCCGATCACGGTACCGTCTATGCTGACAACTGCAGTTTGTGCATTGTTGCCGTAGGCAGTTGTGTCGCGTGGTGGCGTAGCTGCCTCGGCGAAGTGATACACCAGTGTGTAGTCAGGATCGAAGGTACGTTGACCATTGCCGGATGCCGGTGCCTTAGGATTACCGTAGTACATCCACACTTGCTGTGGTGCACCTGCTGGCAACGCTGGCATGTCGACCCAGACCAGAGCAATACCGAGCAAAGGATCGAATTGTTCGATCTGATGGTTCAGCACAGTCTTGTCGTCGCCTGCCACGAAGCGCAAGTCGGCGCCGGTTTCGCTGACACCTTCAAAGCTGAAGTTACCGGTATGCAGGCGCACCAATACTGGTGTGCGACCAGCATCACCACCCAAAGCACCGCCTTGTGGACCGGCATCAATAGTGATCGGCTTGCGATAAGCCCAGTCAGGCTGCCACCAGGCGTGCGCCAGGTTAGGCAAGAGCGTGCTCAGCATGGTGAGCGTAAGAAAAAGAATGCGTCGCATAACAGTGGTTCTCCGAAAAACTCGTATCAAAAATAAAGGGATGTGCGCTGCTTAATTCGCTGCTTAACTAATAACTAGCAATCAATAACTGGCATTGAGACTAAAGTTCACGCGTGTGTCGTGCTTCTCGGTGCGTGGCCCTGACTTCAGCGGATAGCCGACATCGACTCGTCCGCTGACTTGTTCGCCGAAGCGGAAGCTGGTACCGATACCCACCGATGCCAGCGTGAAAAGGTCTTGCTGCTCGATCAGCGGATCGCGCAGCTTCAATCTGGACGCATCGGTAAATGCATAGACACGCCAGTTCTCGATCCAAGGATTGAGGTAAGTCAACGGTTTGCTGCGCAGTTCCAGCGAGCCGACCACACCATAGTCACCAGTGGTCTCCGCAGACAGGTAGCCGCGCACCGAATTCATACCGCCGGCTGCGATCTGCTCACCTGAAACCAATGGCGAGTCGGTCAGTTGTCCAGCGAAGCGGAAGCCAATCTGTGCTTCGTTTTCAAAGCTGTACGAACCATTCAGGTCCGCCTTGAGCACCATGAAATTCGGTTTGGCTTCATAGCGTTTGTAGCGGAAGGCTTTCTCATCACTGCCGTAACCAAACAGGCTGCGTGTACCTGCCACCATGCTCAGGCCCAGGCTGTACTGGCTGCGCTCGTTTTGCACAAAGCCCATATAAGCCAACGTAATCGGCGCATAGCGCAGCGGTACTTTGTCGCCGGTGCCGCCGAGTTGCAGCGCTTCTTCGTTATTTTTGAAATCAACGCCGACACTCATGGTGTGCCACCAGTTACCGGTATTCGGGACGGTGTAGGTTGCCTTGAAACCGACTGCATACCCTTTGCCGAGCACCGTGGTGCCGCCGACGGTAGATACCGTGCTGTCCGATTTATAGCCGGAAGCGTCCAGCGTCCAGTTGCTGTTGCGCAGTGGCGCGGTATAGGAGCCGGACCACACTTTGGTCTGGTTCAGGTCTTCCGGCGTACCGAAGAAACTCAGCGACGCGCTATGCCCGAGCTGCCACAGGTTGTCGTGACCGATGGAGGCCGTCGCACGCAATTCCTTGGTATCAGCGCTGTAATCGTTGTTCAGGCCGGCACTGGCACGCCACGGGCTGCTGTCATCGACTTTCAGGTCCACGTCCATGGTGCCGGGTAAGGCGCCCTGCTTCACCAATGGCATGACCTGCCGCTTGGCGGTGCGATTCAGCGTTGTCAGCTGCGCCTGTGCCAGATTGAAGTCGGGCACTTTACCTTCCTGCAGCGCAGGAACCTGCTCACGCACTTCCAGCGGCGAGTTGTATTGCGCACCGACTACACGTACACGTCCGACCTTGGTTTCATTGACTTGCAGGTAGACCACGCCACCGGTGACTTGCTGTTCCGGCAAATCGACATAGACCGATTGATAGCCGCGTGCGTTATACGCCGACAGCAAGGCATCACGCGCATTTTCGACATCTTTCATCGTGCGCTGCGGCCCCAGGTATGGCGTCACCGCCAGTTCGATAGTGCGTGCATCCAGTACACTATTGCCGCGTACGATGTATTCGTTGATATCCACCCTTTGCACGTTGTCGACAGCTTCGGTGGCTGCCACCACAGTTGGTTCGGCCGACTGCGCGGTAGCAGCGCTGTGCAAACCCAGCGCCAGCATAGCCAGGCAAATTGCCTTGAGTCGGAGCGGCTGCTCATTCCGGTTTTTCTTCACGTCACACATGTGTTGAACTCAATCCCTAAAATCAAACTTGTCTTTGCTTACCCGCATCGATAGCGATTGCATGCTTTGCGGGGTCATCATGTCTGTGTACAGTTGCCTAGACGGTTGACAGCTGCAACAACTGTCGTTTGTCATCAAATGTTCATAATTCTTTTTCGTTACAAAGCAGATGCATGCTTGTCTACCCGCAGCTAAAGTCATCGTCTTGTCATATAAGAGGCACAAATAAAAAGGGCTTCCTTACGGAAGCCCTTGAACCGATTCACTTTTTTCTATTTTTTCAGTCCGCGACGCTCGTTCTGTGTCAACGGCTGCATCTCGGCCTCGCTCAATTCGCCTGCACCCAATACCTGCACCACACCTTGCGGGTTGTATGCAGCGCCTTGCGCTTTAGGCTTGCTACCTTCGTCATGACTATCGTCGTTACCAAAGCCGAGCACCCGTACCGTAAAGATGGAAGGCAGGTTCTGGCGCGCTGCATTGCGGTCACGCTGCACCACGTCCTGTGCTGCAGCCGCTGCTGAACTGGCTGCCGCACTGGCGTTGGTCAAGGCTCCGACATTGATAGCCGCCATCATCGGGATACCTTTGGCGTCGCCTGTGACCTTGATGTTGGCGGCATTCACGACCTGCAAGGCAAAGATGTTGACGTTACCGGAGACACGGATACCTGCCTCACCGGCGTCGATGGTACCCAGTGGAGCCAGCAAGTCCATATCACCTGCAGGTACCTCGGCAATCGGCGCCAGCGTTGCAATACCGGCACCTGTACTCGGCACATTTGGTGACAGCTTGACGTTGCCCCACTGATCGTATTCACGTTTGGGCGGGGTATAGACCAGTGTCGTTTTGGAACCGCGCCCCGCGTTGATGTCACCACGATCCGACCAGCCCAGGATATCGCCACCGAAGGTCGTCATGATGCGACTCTGTCCCAGCAAGATGCTGTCCCGTGCGTACAGCTGGATATCGCCGCTACCCTGCGTCAGGACACCCGAGGTCGAAGGCGGTGCTTCACCTTCGATACCAAACACCTGCTGCCCACCCGGCGTCAGCATCTGGATATTGCCGCCGAAGTTGGTATGCACGAAGCCACTGCGTGGCGTGCGAACGGTAATGCTATTACCCGGATCGGTATATGCATAAGTACCGCGATACATGATGATGTCGCCGTTATACACAATGGCTTTGCCGTCTGCATCCAGCGTCGGGATCAAACCGGCAATTGCATTGCGACTACGCAGGAAACTGCTGTAACGTGGGCCGTTCACGTCGTTGTATTCACGGCCACCTTCACGCAATTCTGCGAAATACACATCACGCGCAAACACGCGTTGCTGCGGTTCCGGCAAAGCGAAGTAATAAGCGCGCGCTGCCGCTGCATCACCAGTGAAGCCATACAGATCAGACAACCATTTGATCAATTCCGCCTCATATACCTTGGCGACCTTGCCGTCCTGGCTTGCCAGCGGGATGCCGCTCTGTGCCAGGTTGGCTGCATCAAGGTAAGGTCGGATGAAACCAAGGTAATCCAGGCCTTTGCCTATGCCTGCCTGCAGCACGACATTCGCACCAGCACGCATATCACCCGGCACGATGGCACCTATGCTGGTGACTGCGCCCTTATCTTCCATCAGGATGTTGCGACCGGCTGTGATTTCCAGCGTGCCCGGACCCGCCACATTGAAGGAACTGTAAAGAATGTCCCGACCGGCTGACACCACCGACACATCACTGGCATTGTGATGCACAAACAAATTGCCGCTGCTCACATAGTTACGCCCATATGGCGATGATTCAGACTCCGCCTGCGCTGTGCCGCTGTTGACAATATCGCGTCCGGCGATCATCCATACCGGTTGCGCGCCTTCGTACCAGGTCTGGCCATAACGGGCATATGGCTGCGCGCGGAAGTTCCGATCGGAATACGTCATCATGCGACCACTATTGACGCCGACCATGTCGCCACTCATTGCGTAGAAGCGGGCCGGTTCGCTCGAACCTTCCAGTCGCGTCGCCGCACTGTTGGCATCGAATGCAAACAGCGGAAAGTAACCATCGACGGACGGATTCGCCATGATCGATGTATTTGTGGCTACCGGCAAATCCGGGAAAGTCCCGGCGATCCAGCCTGCATACGCTGGATTTTGTGGCGTCGCCAGTGCAGTCGAAGCAGCACCGGACTGGCTGACGGTGAAGCCACCTGCATAAATCGAATCGGCGGCGAGGAATTGCAATTGTCCCTTGAGTGACGGTGCCAGCAAGATGGGGTCAAGAAAGACCAGATCTGCGAAGCGCGTCTTCGAACCTTTGCCATAGAACAGATTGCCGCTGGCAGCAACTGCACGCGTGATGGCCGGATAGATGATCGCGTCATCACTAATACTGCCGCCAGCCGTTATACCTGTCGTATAAGGCGTCAAATTGCCACCGGCGGAGAACATATCCAGCGACGTACGATCCGTCCACAAGGTGAACCAGCTCAAGCCGCGGCCATTCACGCCTGCACTATTCAGGAACGGTGAAAAGTTGCGTATCCTAATACGGCCCGGATCTATCACCTCCTGTATTACCTGATCGCCCAGCGTGTTAATACTGATGGTTGCATCGCCCGGCACCAGCGCCAGGCCACCGAGTGCTTCAGCACGCGTCGCACGGAAGGAGTCGAAAGCGCGGCTTTCTTTTGGTACATGTTCGGTTGCATTGAAGCCATAGATCAGTCCGAGCGTCCCCACTTGCGCACTCGTCAAATCGATATGTCCGCGCAGGTTAACCAGTGCGCCATTCAGACTGCCGCTGAGTACATCACTGGCAGAATTTAATTGCCCGCCGATCTTCACATTCAGGTCGCCACCACCGGTCAATTGCATACTGCCATCTGTCGCTACACGACCAGTACTGCCGACTGCAAGTACCAAGCCATGACTGCGCGGATTGATGGTCGAATCAAACGCAGGTCCCGATATTTTCTCCAACGCACCGGCATTGCCGGCAACCTGCACATCGACGTTACCGCCCCCCAGTGCACCGAAGCCTGTAAAGCCGACCATCTGATCAGCAGAACCGACCAACCCTGTATAAGTACCGAAGTTGATCCACCATGCAGTCGGCTGCGCCTGCGTGCCAGTCGCAACATCACCGCTACCCTGGCGCCACAACCAGTTGCCAGTATCGGCAGTAGGGTAGCCACCATCTATTGGATTCGGGCGTGTATTGGCCGCGGTGGGTATCGTCATCTGCAAACCAGCCAGGTCGCCGCCTGCCTTAATCAACAAATTGCCACCATGGTCTGGATACCAGGCGCGGTAAATACTGCGGGCTCCGCCATCGACCAAATGTTCGCGCTCGCCATCTGCATCGCCAAGCACCGTACCCGCCGGGCTACGCCCCCGCGCCTGGTTGTATGGATCGTTAGCGTAAGTCGCCACAGATGACATACCTG
>JBEBUE010000103.1:0-8321 GCA_040393485.1 Herminiimonas sp. | reverse complement strand
GATTCATGCGGAACACATAGCTGAAGCCATCCCGTATCACGATGGTCTGCTGCGGTACGGTCACCGCAGTCGAGTTACCCAGGTCAAACTGCCCGGTAGCAAACATACCGGCACGCACCGGTGCCGCATCTGCTGCAGCCGGAGCCAGATCCACATAGACCAGTGCTGCGCGATTTTGCGCATCCACGGTCGGCGCAATCATGCGTACCTTGCCTTTGACTTGCGTGCCGTTAGCGGCAGTGATCAAGGCTGCTGTACCGTTTTTAAGACGACCGAGTTCAGCCGACGTTACTTCCGCACGCCACTCCAGGCGCCCTTGTCGTATCAGGCGGAACAGCTCGGTACCAGCACTGACGACTGCACCGACCGTTGCGCTGCGTGCAGAAATCACACCATCATCCGACGCCAATACCTGGGTCTGCGACAAGCGCACTTCCTGCACCGCCAGCATCGCCTTCGCTGCCTCTGCCTTGGCTTTCGCGGTTTGCTCGGTGGTCAGGTATTGATTGATCTGTTGTGTGCTCAAGGCACCAGTGGTTTCGAGGGTGCGCGCACGTTCTGCATTGTTCTTCGCATCAGCAGCGTTCGCTTCGGCTTCCATCAGGCTGGCACGTGCTTGCGCCACATCAGCATTGACCGATGCGACCGAGAAGGTAGCCAGTACCTGGCCGCGCTTCACCACATCGCCGACGTTGACACGTACGTCCGTCAGTTTCAGGCCGTTCGATTCACTCCCTATGATGGCTTCCTGCCAGGCCGTCACCGTGCCGTTCGCTGTCAGGTAAATCGGCAGGCTGGCTTCTGATGGCTGAACAGTGGTTACGGCCAGCGCCGGTTTAGGGCCGGTTTCATCTTTTTTCTTCGCGTCGGATTTACCGCTGCCGACGGCGAACACTACGCCTGCCAGCACCAGTACAGCGACTACTGCGATAACAATGGTTTTTTTATTGAAACGTTTCATGTATGCGTCCGTCAATTAAATTCAGGAGGTTTTATTTCGTGCTGTTTGCCGCCGTGCTTTGCGGATTCACCCATCCGCCGCCAGCGGCACGGTACAAGGCGATCCATGCCGCCATCCGTTCGCGCTCCAGCGTGGTGGCGTTCAGCTCCGCGGCCAAGCGGGTACGGCGCAGATCTTCCAGATCGATGAGGCTGGCCAGTCCGTTTTGATACAAGCTTTGCGTACCGTTGAACGAAGCACGATAGCCTTCGACGGCGATGCGTGCATCTTCACTGCGCGACGCGGTGCTCTGCAGGTTGACCAGCGCTTCTTCCACTTCACGTACGGCTTGCCGCACACTGGCGCGGTAAGCAACAACAGCTTCTTCATAGCGCGCCTTGGCCGCTTCTACATTCGCCACACGCGTGCCGCCATCAAAGATGGGGAGAGACAAGGCAAGCGGGCCGACCGACCAGGTTTCCATATTGGTGGTGGTACCACCGGAACGGAAACTGCCTGCTCCGATCGAGCCACTCAGCGTGAGACGTGGATAACGTTGTGCCTGCGCATTGCCGACTTCTGCACTGGCCGCTGCCACTTCGCGCTCGGCAATGAAAACGTCCGGACGTTGCGACAAGGTTTGCGCCGGCAAGCTATTGATATTCAACATCGTCGATGCAATGGGTGCCGCGCTGCTATCAGCCATCTTGCGGCGCAAGGATGCTTCATCCATCGCCGTCAGGTAAACCAAAGCCTTGACGTCCAGGTCACACAATGCACTTTGCTGTGTCGCACGACCCTGGCCTTCAGCTGCACTGGCGCGTGCCAACGCAGCCGTTGCCGGTGCCTGGAAACCTGCCTTTGCGCTGAGCTCGGACAAGCGCGCCGTTTCTGCACGTGAATCGGCATCTGCACGCGTTACTATCTCCAGCTTGTTGCAGGTACGCAGGCTGTAGTATCGATTCGCCACCTCTGCTGCGACAGAAACACGGGCGTCATGCCAGTTCGCTTGCGCACCTTGCAGGCGTGCTTGTGCCGCACGTGCGGTCGCACGGTTGGCGCCAAACAAATCGATTTCCCATGACGGCTGCAGTGCTGCCTGCGAGGTGGTACCCAACGGCAGCGGCGGTTGTGAGTTGGTACGCTGCACACTCGCGGTCGCATCCAGTTTCGGCCCCAACGCAGCTCCCGCCGACACGCTGGTCGCACGCGATTGCGCAATGCGCGATACCGCAGTCGCCACGGTTGGGCTGACCGTTTGCGCCGACTCTATCAACTCGACCAGCAAGGGATCGTTTTGCTGCTCCCACCATTTCGACAAATCGGTCAGGGTGCCGTGATGCGGCAGGTTCTCGACTTCAGCTACAGCAGCAACCGGCTTGGCCGGCAGCGGCGCAAACCATTTGTTGGGCGGCTGCACGGTAACGCTTTCCGGCGGCGCAGTCAGTGCACAGCCGGCAAGCCAGAAGGGCAAACCCAGGCAAGCAAGTAATTTTGTTTTCTTCATGATTTTTTCTTACTGATCAGCGCACGGCGACGCTGCGCTTCAAATTCGACCATCGCTTCTGCATAGGCGCTTATTCTCTCAGCCCACTCGTCAATTTCAGCAGGGCTCGCCATCAAATTAGGACGAATCGCATCAATCACATCGCGCGCGATATACATTTGCAGTGGCAAACCGACGATGGAAAAAGCCAGCCTGTGAATTTCATCATCCGCCTCATCCACACCCAGATGTCGCGCCAGCATCGCCACCATCGCAGCATGTGCGGGCTTGATGTTGTTATCGATATCCTCAGCCCACAAACCCGTCGGCTCCAACATTTCACGGAAGTGCAGGCGCACGCACAGCTGCACCAGATCGCCTTGCTTGAGCGGTTCAAGAAAACCGGCAAAGAATCCCTCCAACGATTCGCGCAAGCCCAGACCCTGTCCTACCAACTGCATGAAGTCGCAGGGATTACCCATAGGCTCGGTAAACACCGCGCGATACAAACCCGCCTTGTCACCGAAGTAGTACTTGATCGAAGCTATGTTGACGCCGGCCGTCTGGGCAATATCACGCGTGGAGGTTTTGCTGAAGCCTTTGTCGGCAAATAAGCGCAAGGCCGTCTGCAGCAAACGTGCGCGTGCCTCGGCACCATCGGAGCGTTGCTTACGTGCGTCAACATCGACGTGGGAGGACTCGGCACCTTGCCGGACGGCTGGGGGAGTGGTTTTGGGATTGGCAGATTTCATGCCTCGCATTAGAACACATAAATCAAACGTTTGATTTAATTAAATCGATTGATTGTGTTTATTGGCGATGCATTTTTGCCATATGAATAACTATTTAGAGTGGATATTGCGCCTTACTTTACTCACCCGGTTGCTCGGGCTCAGGCGCGGGAACAGGCAGGGATCGATCAGGATGCGCTGTCCACGCGGACAGGCAGGAACGTAATCATCAGCGCGGACAAGGACAGAATGCCCAGCAATACCGCAGCGAAATCCGGCTTCATGGCAAACCAGCCCACGGCGAAAACAACACCTGTAGCAGATAGCAGCTTGGCAATAGATAGCATGTAGTCCCCCTTTCAATCTGGCGCATCTCAAACAAGCTGCCAATGTAGCCAAGATGAGTCGGGGAAACTATAGGATTAGCTGCCGATTACGTGTCGGCAAAATCCTACGCCGCCAACAGCTGTTAATCCATCGCAGGGCGACGATCAGGAAGACGCTGCCTTGCCGGGTGTTTTAAGTGCTTGCCGCGCCTGCGCCTTTTCCCACTCGACCAGTGCCGCGCGATACCTTTCCATCTCAAGCTCATACAAATCGAAGATGCACGGTTCGCAGCCGCTATGACAACACTCGTCGTTATCGGGACGTGCTGGCGGGACTGGGGCAGGCTGATTACTGTTTTTACTCGTCGATCTCATGAGCGTATGGGGGAAAGTCGCGGAAATAAATTCGTATTACGGTTTTATTTACTATACTGCGGACTCTGAAGCGGGAGCGCAGTACGCTCCGAGCTATCCACCCAAGCATACAGCGCCCTGAATCTGCGCACATATATACACACTCTACTGCGCATGAACGACACGTTTACGCTTTTCGGCCTGGTCGACACTACTGTGCTGGAGCTTGCTTCCTTTGCATTGGCACTATGCATGGTACTGCTGAACATACGTCAATCGCCGTGGGCCTGGTTATTCTCCATCGCATCGGCCGCAATGTACGCCGTCGTTTTCTACGACAGCAAGATCTATGGCGACATGTCGCTGCAATTTTTCTTTATCGCCGTCTCGCTGTGGGGCTGGTATCAATGGCTGTTCGGCGGTACCACGCATCGCGGTGTGCGCGTGTCGCGCCTGCGTCCGTCAGCGTATCTCTATTCCGGACTGGCATGGGCATGCGGTTTCCTTGTGATTGCCGCCTTCCTGCGCATGTTCACCGACACCGACGTGCCGCACATCGACGCCCTCTTGACTGCCGGCAGCCTGCTGGGACAACTACTATTGAGCAGCAAGAAGATCGAGAACTGGTACGTATGGATCGTCATAGATTTCATCTACATCGGCCTGTACCTGCACAAGGCGCTTTACCTGACTGCATTGTTATTCGCCATCTTCGTCGTCCTGGCCGTCATCGGATTGCGCACATGGAAGAAAGACCTCCATGCGCAGTAATGCCCCCTACAAGCATCACACGCCGTTACGCGTTGCGCTGCTCGGTGCGGAATCAACCGGCAAGTCCACCCTGGCGGCAGCACTGGCGGATCAATATCAGACCGTGTGGGTAACAGAATACCTGCGTGAATTCGTTGAAGCCCATGCGCGTACGCCGCAGTCGCATGAACAGTTGATAATTGCCCGTACACAGCTGGCACGTGAAGACGCCGCGGCGGCACAAGCCGGGCATTATCTGTTTTGCGATACAACGCCGTTGATGACGGCACTGTATAGCCAGTTTTATTTTGGCGTTGTCGATCCTGCACTCGATGCACTGGCGCAGGCACATCGCTATGCCTATACGATCGTGGCCGAACCGAGCAATCCGTGGGTAGCCGATGGCTTGCAGCGCGAATCGGACAGCGTGCGACAGCAAGTACACAAGCTTTTGCTACAAGCGCTGGAACAGGCCGGGATTACTTATCTGCTGGTCTCCGGGGATACGCCCCAACGTCTGCAACAGGTTCGTGATTATCTGCCTGCGTAATACGCTGTCCGGTAGCAGCCACCTGCAAAGAATGGCTGCTTCACTCATCCGCCTTCGATTTCACGATCTCACGCCAGCTGATGCGCTTGCCCGTCGGCCGTGGCGTGGTGTACGGGATATTGCTGTCTATCGGCTTTTCCGGAACACCGGTAGTCGATATATGATCCGTCACCTTGCCACCTCCGTTGCTGGTCGCATCATGTCCTGAAATTGTGCTGTCTGCCACGAGTATCGATGCATCACCCACGCCATCCGTACCAGGATCCACTGCAAAACCTGTATTGAAATCCAGGTAGTTGATCCAACCGTAACCACCGGTTGAACATGCATCCGAGGACGGGACGTTGCTGGCAAATACCAGCGTAGAGTAGGCCAAGCGCATATCGATATCCACGCGCTCACCGCTGTCCGGCAAGTCCACATACCAGCCCTTCTCATCATCCTTGCAGTCAGCCACACTGCTCTGGCAAACCAGCCTGCGTGTACTCTGGCCAGCGGCATTGGTCGACGCCTCCAGTTGCATTTGCTTGAGTTGGCCACGGAGCGATGCACCAGACGTGTACACAGCATCATCAAACCCGTAGACCGTCTGCACATGCTTATCATCGAGATCGGGCACACCCAGCAACCTGCCGGTTCCTACCAGGATACGCGGCCGCGACTGGCTGCCCGGGCTGGCCACCAGTTCTACCCGCGTCGTGATGGGTTGTCCGTTGCCGGCATCATCGGTCAAGCACGAAAACCGGATCGGCAATAAAAAATGCCACCGTAGAAACGGTGGCATTTTTTCTGCAAACAGGCTGATCAATCAGAAATCAACCTGCGCCGACAAACGGAACAAGCGCGGTGCACCCGGGATCAGGTAGCCACCAAAAGCATTCGCCGAATCGCCCCAATAGAACTTATTGAACACGTTATCCACGCCAAAACGGAAGGTCGTGGTCTTGCCGCTGATCTTGGTTGCATAACGCGCACCCAGATTCAGTACATGGTAACCATCCACTTTCCGGTCCAGCGAAGCGATCTGGCTATTAGGCGCAAATACCTTGCTGGTTGAGTAAATCCAGGTAGCGTTTAGCTTGACCGCAGGCATTTGCGGCAAAGCGTAGTCAGCATAAACCGCTGATTTAAACTTAGGCACGTTACCTACGCGTTTGCCTTCAATCGCTGCATCACCGGTATCCACTGCTTTCGCTTCCATCGCAGTAAAGCTCGCACCCAACATCAGATCACGCGTCGCACGACCTTGCAACGCAAACTCCAGACCACGATTCACTTGCTCGCCCGCTGCAACATACGCAGCGGTCGTTGCAGTCGCAGTCAGATCCGATGCCTTTACATACTCGTTACGGCGCTTGATCTGGAACAACGCAGCAGACACGCTGACGTCAGGCGTGATGTCTGCCTTTACACCGACTTCGATTTGCTTTGATTTATATGGATCGAGCACTGATTCCTGATTAGGCAAACCCGACGGAATCTCGCCGCCCGGTTCCAGGCCTTGCGCATACGATACATAGAAGGAAAGGTCGGCCTTCGGGCTATAGACTACGGCCACGTTAGGCAAGACAAAACCTTCATCGGTGTTACGAATATTCGAACCATTGGCAGCAAACTGGACGCGCTTCAATTTGGTATAACGCACGCCCGCATGTACTTTGAATTGATCATTGAGTGCAATCACATCCTGTACGAATACCGATCTCTCATCATCCTTGCGACGCAAGGCGACTGGCAACGCTTGCTCAGGCACCAATGCACGTTGTGGCAAGGTGTAGATATTGCCCGGCAAACCACCGACCGTCGATGTGAACAGATAGTCTGCGTAGTTGTCCCGGCGGTTCAGCGTCGATACACCCGTCGTCAGTTCATGCTTCACGCTACCGGTCGCGAACTTACCTTGCAACAATGCCTGTGTCGTCATCACAGAACGCTTGTCGTTTTCGCGACGCAGGTCATACAAACCGAAATCGCCGTTCGAGCAATAACCAAACGCGAGATTTTCAGCAGGGCACCCCGAGGACAGCGCCACCGCATCGTCACGACGCAATTCGAATTTATTTGCCTGCAAAGTCGTACGCCAGTTATCGTTCAACTCGTATTCAAATTTGACACCCAGGTTGTTGGTGTCATCCGTGACCGGCAAACTCCAGGTCTGGTTGTTCAACATGGTCTTGCCGCTGACGCCAGTCGGAATCAGCTGCCCGGGGCCGAGCAACTGGAAGCCAGGCACCGTCAGCTGCGACTTGTGCTGGTAATCCATATCTACTTGCAACAAGGCACGTGGGCTGATGCGCCAATCAAAGGAGCCTGAGACAAAACGACGGTCGCCGTTCGAGCCTTGTACATATGATTTGATATCTTCGGCTGCGGCATTGATGCGATAGCCAAAGCGCTTGTCATCAGAACGACCACCAAGGTCGATTGCGCTGTATATAGTGCCGCGCTCACGCACTTCAAACGTCGCCGAACGCAGCGGTGTATCGGTAGGGCGCTTGGTTACGTAGTTGAGGATGCCACCTGCCGAAGCAATGCCCGCCTGCATACCGGCCAGGCCCTTCAGGATTTCCAGGCGCTCTTTGTTTTCCATCGGAATCGCGGAATGCGCGAGGATGACCATGCCGTCTTTGCGATAGTTGGAACCCATATCCAGCGTAAAGCCGCGTATTGCAAACCAGTCGGAGAGGCCGACCGCGTTATAGGAATTCTGTACGCTGGCATCGTACTTCACTGCATCGGTCGCGGTACGTATGCTGCGCTCCTGCATCTGCTCGGAAGTAATCACGCTGATGGATGCGGGCGTCTGTAACAAAGGCGTATCCGTGAAACCGCCGACACTGGCATTACGCGCTATTCCGTCCGGCGCTGATTCGGAAGTGACAACGACTTCGGGCAAGACGTTTTCAGCGGACTCCGCCATGGCAACAGGCGCAAACGCACAGGCTTGGGCAACAGCCAGGGCAATCAGGGAACGACGGGAATGTGGTGCAGACATGTTTTGTTCAATCAATCGCGTTAGAGAAACGAATGCGCGCGAAGGAATGAACAAAGAAATTGCGAGGACTTTGCGCTTCCCTACGCTGGCATTATCCAGGTCAGGTACGGAGGGTTTTTTCTCACCCGAAGACGTTTAACTCTTCAGGACCCCTAGCGTGGCCGAATGGTAACACGAAAGAAGAAGCGG
>JBEBUE010000102.1:0-8420 GCA_040393485.1 Herminiimonas sp. | reverse complement strand
CGTACCAGCAGGCTGATAAGCAGAAAAGTGACAAACAAAACGGTAAACGCGAGCGATGACATTCTTTTCCTGTGAGAAAATGGCGGATTGAGCAGGCTAAAGGAAAACAATTATGTCACAAGCTACTGAATTAGAGTCGTCATCCGCAAGCCCGGATGCTCCATTACGCCCGAACGAGTTCAATCTGGTCTGGGTTGATATGGAAATGACCGGGCTCGATCCGGACAATGACCGCATTATCGAGGTCGCCGTCGTGGTCACGGATTCCAACCTGAATATCCTGGGCGAGGGCCCGGTATTTGCCATTCATCAATCGGATGAAGTATTGGACGGCATGGATGCATGGAACAAGGGTACGCACGGCCGCTCCGGCCTGATCGACCGCATCAAGGCATCGACCGTGACCGAAGCCGAAGCGGAAACCGCACTGATCGAATTCCTCAAGAAATACGTCCCTAGCGGTAAATCGCCTATGTGCGGCAACACCATTTGCCAGGACCGTCGCTTCATGGCGCGCGGCATGCCTAAGCTAGAGGCGTTCTTCCATTACCGCAATCTGGATGTATCGACACTGAAGGAATTGTGCCGTCGCTGGAAGCCTGAGCTGGTGAATGGCTTCAAAAAGCACCAGAAACACACGGCGCTGGCTGATATCCTGGAGTCGATTGAGGAATTGCGTTACTACCGCGAGCATTTCATCAAGGAATAATGCAGGCTATGCCTGACGTAAAAAAGCCGGCATTAGCCGGCTTTTTTTATGATGCGCTAATTTGATTACTCTGCGCTATCGGCATTCGCCGCGCCGCAGCATTTCTTGTACTTCTTGCCGCTACCGCACGAACAATCATCGTTACGACCGATTTTCGGTTCTTCGCGCTGCACGGTTTTTACGGCGGATTTGCGATGTGGCAGCCAGAATTTGTGAATCTCCGGAATGGCAGATTCGATTTCTATGGTCAGTTTGTGGCATTTGACCGGATTATCGACCAGCACCATTTCTTCTTCTTCGATTTCCTCTGCGCCGAGCAAATAGATAGGGCGCATCAGTGGTGCGATGTTTGAGGTATTAATAGGTTCCCATGCTTCGGCACGCAAACTCATCCCCAGGTTGAAGCCCCAGGCCCAGGCTTCACCGTCCAGTACCGGCTTGCCTTCCCATTCGTGTTCACAGAACAGGGGTTCGTATTCTTTCGGTGCGACTTCCAGCGTGATGGCGATTTCATTCATGAAGCGCGCGATGAGACCAACGATGCGTTCGTATTCCTTGTCGTTTTTGAACTTCGGTATCGCTTCTGCGTCTTCGCCCCAGACGTGCGGCAGCCATTCAGCCAGCGGTACTTCTTCCGGGCCGACCACCAGTGCGGTCAGGTAGCCGTGCAGCGAATCCATCGCCATGCAGTCGTCTGCAGTGCGGTCGGAAAGCAGGAATTTGTCGAGTTCGTCGAATTCCTTGTCGGAGAGGGGCTGGTCGAGATGCATGGCGGGATTTTCTTCAATGATGATCAGGGCGACAGTGTACCAGTACGCCTAGTCCTAAGCGATGGCTGCACGGCAATGAAATCTATTGTTGTTGAGTAGGGGGCAATGAGGCGCAGCACCGTACAATACGCAGATGAACGATTCCCCCCCTTTGTCCTTTTCCACGTTGACGCCTGATTGCGTGCTTGATGCGCTGGAAAGCGTCGGTCTGTATAGCGATGGTCGCTTGCTGGCCTTGAACAGTTACGAAAACCGCGTCTACCAGGTCGGCATGGAAGACGGCCCGCCGCTGGTTGCCAAGTTTTATCGCCCGGCGCGCTGGACCGACGCTGACATCCTGGAAGAGCACGCCTTTGTCCACGAGCTGGTGGAAAACGAAATTCCGGTGGTACCGGCGACTGCGCTGGCAGACGGCAAGACGCTGCATGAGTTTGCCGGTTTTCGCTTCGCCGTCTTTGCCCGCCATGGAGGACGCGCTCCCGAGCTGGATGACCCGGCTACGCTGGAATGGCTGGGTCGCTTCATCGGTCGCATCCACGCGGTGGGCGCGCTTAAAAACTTCGAGCATCGTCCCGCGCTGAATCTTCAGACCTTTGGCACGGAACCGCGTGACTACCTGTTGGCGAATAACTTCATCCCGCCTGATTTGCTCGATGCGTATCGCAGCGTCGTAATGCAGGCACTGGATGGCGTGCAACGGTGTTACGACCGGGCTGGTGCTGTCGCCACTCTGCGCCTGCATGGCGACTGCCATTGCGGCAACGTGCTGTGGACCGATGCCGGGCCACACTTTGTCGACTTCGACGATAGTCGCAGCGGGCCTGCGATCCAGGATTTATGGATGCTGCTGTCCGGCGAGCGGCGCGATATGGTGCGGCAATTGTCTGACTTGCTGGCAGGGTATGAAGACTTTGCCGAGTTTGATGTGCGCGAGTTGCACCTGATAGAAGCCTTGCGTACCTTGCGCCTGATCCATTACGCAGCATGGCTGGCGCGACGTTGGGATGATCCTGCCTTCCCGGTTGCGTTCCCCTGGTTTAATACGCAACGTTACTGGCAAGACCGGATACTGGAATTGCGCGAGCAGGTCGCACTGATGGATGAAGCGCCGTTGTGGACGAATTAAACGCCTGATGGACCCCATCTATATTTTTATCATTGTCGGCGGTATTGCAGCCGGTTTCGTGCAAGGACTCTCGGGTTTCGCTTTCGGTATGACGGCGATGTCATTCTGGGCCTGGGGCATGGATCCGGTGATTGCTGCATCGCTGTCGGTATTTGGTGCGTTGACCGGACAAATCATTGCGGCGTTCACTGTGAAGCGCGGCTTCGACTGGCGGATGTTGCTGCCGTTTTTTGCCGGTGGTGCTATCGGTATCCCAATAGGTGTATTGCTGTTGCCGCTGCTGAATATGGATATGTTCAAGGCCATGCTGGGCGGCATATTGATTATCTGGTGCCCGTCCATGCTCTTTGTGTCGCGCTTTCCCAGGCTGAAACCACAAGGGCCGGTAGCGGATGGCGTGATTGGTTTGCTCGGTGGCGTGATGAGTGGTTTTGGTGGCTTCTCCGGAATTATTCCGACTCTGTGGTGCACGCTGCAGGGCATGGCCAAGGATAAGCAGCGCGTGATTATTCAAAACTTCAATCTGGGCGCGTTGATATTTACGATGCTGGCTTACTTATACAAAGGCATCATCACGGTCAGCATGCTGCCGTATTTTGCGGTGCTGGTACCGGCGATGCTGATACCGTCCTTGCTCGGTGCCAGGCTGTATCACCGGATTTCCGATCTGGCGTTCCGACGACTGGTGTTGAGTTTGCTTACGCTGTCCGGCATCGCTTTACTGAGTTCATCCCTGCCTAAGCTGCTGGCCTAGCAGCTTGCGCAGGGGTAGGCGTGTTGCTACGTCAGATTTTTTGCGCGTTCTTGGCCAGGGCATCCAGCTTGGCGATGACTTGATCTACATCGGCGTCGCTGTTGGCGATGAGTACCGCGTGTTCTATCGCGTCGTCTCGTTTGGTGCTGGCAAAGTATCCGAGCAGGTAGTCGCCGTTTTCCGTTTTTGACACATTGCGGCTGTCATCCTTGGCCAGGCGGCGGGCGTACCACACAGCATAGCCGTTCGACTCTTCACAGCAATACACTTCGACCGAATGATGCGGGCCGAGTGGATACACTTCCGGATCGGTGTACCAGATCGTCTTGCGCCAGAGGTGATTCTTTTTTGATTCAGGGATAGGGCTCATGTGCGTACTTGCTCCGGCTTGTTTCATCGTAGATTAGTGTGTTGAGATGCGGCTATTGTAGTGATATATGGTGCCGTGCAGGTATGGAAATACCTACCGGTCGGTGGGAGTTTGGGTTCAGGCGGAATAGTCTAATGTTATCAGAGCTTGTTATGCGCCCCTGGTGGCAGTTCTACATGGGGTGCGGTGCGGGCCAGCATGTCGCGCAACTTTCTGTCTATGCGCGCATATTCAAGTTCTATCTCCGTCAGTCGCAGGCTGGCATCACCGAGGATGTTATTTTTTGCCCGGATTTCCAATTCGCGGCATAAGGCGGCCAGCGTGGTTGCGCCTATTGAAGAAGTGCTGCCGCACAAGACATGCGCGAACTTGGTCACTGTCTGCGCATCGTTGGCCAGGATTGCTTCATGCAGCAATACAAAGCGCTTCGGACTATCAGTCAGGAACAGGTCTACCAGCTCGGCAAAATCAGCGCCAAACATTTCCTGCGTGGCTTCCAGTTCATCATCATTGCGCACCATAGAACGCTCCGTGGAGGCTGGCTTTAGCCAGCGACTCAGCATGTCGCTCAGTGGACGCATGCGTATAGGTTTAAAAATAAAATCATCCATGCCTATCGCCAGGCAGGTATCGCGCTCGCTGCGGTTGACACCTGACGACCAGCCGATGATGGGTACGTGTTCGTCGCCGGTTTCCGCCGCACGTAGCAGGGCGGTGGTTTGATAACCATCCATATTCGGCATCTGGCAATCCATCAGTATCAGGTCGTATTGCCGTATATGCACCATGCGCAGCGCCTGTTGACCGTCACCCGCAGTATCAACTTGGCAACCGAAACGCGCCAGCATGCGTTCGGCAATTTGCAGGTTGACCGGATTGTCATCGACCGCCAGGACCCGGGTATGGGTATAGGCGTGGGCATGATCGGAGACTACATATTCGGTATTCAGGTGTACACCGGCGCAGACGAAACGCGGCGCATCTTTCCTGGCGATGCAAGTGCAGAGCAGGTTCAGGGTATCCAGCAGCATGGTTTGCTGTAGCGGTTTTGGCAGCCATGCGGAAAAGCCGGCTTGGGCCAGGCGGTCTGCATCATGTCGCGTATGTTCATCGCTGATGAGTACTGCCAGCGTGTCGCGGTACAAGGGCGAACTACCGATTGCGGTACCCAGCGTTTCACCATCGATGCCGGGGATGTTTTGATCGAATAGCGCGATGCGGTAGGGATCGCCGGCAAGTGCGGCAGTCTCGAGGGCTGTCAGTGCCACTTTCGGTACTTCAAAGCCTTCTGCACGCGCGCCGCGTTGTTGTAGCTCGCGTACGACGTGGGCGCGCACCTCGGCATTGCTATCGATAATCAGCATGCGTATGCCATGCAGCGAGCCGGTTGCGCCATGGGCGGACTGTGCTATACCGAGGTCTGAGTTCGATTCGAGGAGCTGGCCGACATTCAGCAGCAGGCGATCCGCGCTGCTTTGCGCCAGTTGGATCATTTCGCGCTGGTCCGGTGCGAGGTCGTTTTGCCGGATCATTTCCAGGGCGCCGATGATGCCATTCATCTGGCTGTTGACCGTGCGTTGCAGGTCATCGAGCAAACGCTCATCCAGTTGTGAGTTGGTCAGCGTGCTGTTCTGATGTTCCCGGCGCCGTGCTATGCGTTGGCGTTGTGCAGAACTTATTTTTGTTGTTGTGAACGGCAGATATGAAGACATGATTTCCCGGCGGGTTGTCCTGCATCGTAAGCTGGAACAGCAAAAGCCGGTTCCAACGAAAGAATATATCAAAGCACGGTTTCAAGCGTAAACCTAATTAAAAACTGGCGCTTGCCCCGCGTTTCCCCTTACTTTGAATTGCAAAAAACGCATTTTCTCATGTAGTCTTGCGAAAGTTATTTTCCGTGCGGAAATGCTATTGAAGGAAAAGATTGCATTTGCCTGTGCCGGATCGGGGCCGGCTCGCCGTAGGCGTGCCGAGCATGGGGCCTAAGTAGCACCTAATCGACGGATGCACAGACATGTTGGTAAAGCGAGCGCATATGGCATGCGGTGGCATGCCTGTGCGCTTTTTATTTAGCTGCTGCAAATAGGGGAAATGCATGTCCAATATTGCTGGGAAGGCATATGCCATGAACGTGATCACGCCGATCCGTTGGTATATGACTTGGATTAATAAGGTGATTTTCTGGGTGGCACTGAGGAAGCCCGCCACCCTCAAGGGTTTGATCACGCTGTCACTGATACATTACGCACGCTGGGTCATCATCGGCAAGAATCAGTTTCCGCATCTGGACGAGCGGCAACCGAAGGAAAAGCTGAACTATGCGTATATGCTGTTCTTCAGTAATTTCAACGGTAGCTGGGCGCAATACGTCGATTCGTTCACGTTCGCCATTCCGAGCGGACTGGATTTGTTCTGGAAATGGAATATCCGTTATCCAAAGTCAGTCCCGCTGACACCGTTTCACTCTTACATACAATTCAATCAGATCCAGACGGATCACTATTACAGCGCTTATCCGATGGCGGCGGCGAACGATGTGAAGGCAGCCAAGACCCTGAAAGCCGAACTGCTCGCTTTCGACGCCAGCTACGGCAAGGCTGAGCCTGAGCAATTTCTGAAACAGTACAAGACACTGTTGCGCAGCCTGCAGCATGATCTCGGTGATATGCAGCCTATGCCTATCGTCAGCCTGGCCGACCAGGCGAAGGGGGAATAAGCATGGGTAATGTCAGCAATAACGCCTATGCGCTCACTTGCCTGTGCCCGATCCAGAAAGGCCATATCGGCGGCACCGCATACAGCGATGAAGTACGCCATCGCCTGCAGAATTGGGGCCTGAATGAAATGAGCCCAATGGCGAAGGTGCCGCAAACGTATTTGACGCGCTACTTCGTACTCGACGACGTCTACTACGAGTCTTTGCCCGGCACTGACTTCGGCGGTACCTGGTATGACTTCCTGTCCATCTTCTCGGATCGCTTCCGCCGCGCCGCCTTGCCGGAAGAAGATCACCTGCAATCGAAATACCTGGTGTGGTGCTGCAATATCCACGGCGATCTCGATGCATACCTGCGTGGCATGTGGAATGCCATCAGTGATGACATCCGTCACCTGTGGGGTTTCTGCTATGGCTTCGAACATGTATCGGACGCCGACAGCTTCATCGCCTATATCAAAAAATGCCAGTTGAAAGCCGCGCTGTTCTTCGTCGGTTCCAATGATGAACCTTTGCCGGAACAGTTAAAGGGACTCTATTTGAAACAAGAGTTCTCACGCTTCGTGACGGAACATCAAGGTTTGCCCGCCGCTGAATTACAGCAGGCATATCAGGCATTTATCCAGCGCGTAGACCCGACCAATTTGCAGGAGCCGACCTGGCTGCCCGGGCAATCGACTGTATACAAATAATAGTAGAAGGATTTTCTTGTGAGTAAAAATCTGGACTTGATGGATATCCAGGGCAACGTGATACGTGCCTATGGACGTTATAACTTTCCGTATGCACGTTACGTATTCCTGAATATCCGCGATGGTGCACGCGGACGTGAATTCGTACGTCTGGTGACAGAGCAGGTGACCACCGCTGTGAATTGGGGGCAGGGACCGAACCCGATCGAAAAGCCGATGTCGACCGTGAACGTCGCTTTCACTTATCCCGGCCTGAAAACGCTGGAATTACCGCGCGCTTCGCTGATCGGCTTCCCGATGGAATTCGTGATGGGTATGAAGAAGCGGGTCGATATATTGGGCGATGACAAGCGCAGCGCTCCGGAGTACTGGGATCCGATCTGGAAAGAGAGCCGTGAACGTGACCGTCATAAAGACGTACATGTGTGGATCTCGATCAATGGCCAGACCCGCGCCGCCATGCAGGAGAAATACGAATGGCTGCAAAAGATCGTGCATGACAGTGCAGGTGGCGTGGCCATCCTGTCCGGTCATCGTGGCGATGACGGTGCCGAGCATTTGCCGTTCCAGGATGTGCATGCAGTCTTTGAAGACGGCAAGCCGACCAGCAAGGAACATTTCGGTTACACCGACGGTATTGGCGATCCTGTATTTGAAGGTTTGCCGGGCAAGCCGGAGCGGGTAGTTGGGCGCGGCAAGCAACTCAAGGGCGGCAAGTGGGCACCGCTGGCCACCGGCGAGTTCATCCTCGGACACAGGGATGAGGCGGAGGAGTATCCGATTGCACCGGCCCCGCAATTGTTGTCGCGTAACGGTACTTTCATGGTGTATCGCAAATTGCATGAAAACGTCGGCACCTTCAATTCCTATCTGGAGCAAGAGGGGGCGAAATACCCGGGCGGTAAGGAATTACTGGCGGCGAAGTTCGTCGGACGCTGGCGCGACAATGGTGCACCTATCGTGTCGGCACCGGATGTGGCCAGCAAGGCGCAGTGGGATGCGAAGTTTGCAGCTGCTACTCCGGCCGAACGTGACCGAATGCTGAGCGGCTTTACGTTTGATGATGACATGGATGGAGCGAAGTGCCCGTTCAGTTCGCATTTGCGACGTATCAATCCACGTGCTTCGCTGGAACTGACGCCGAATGCCTTCGATACGCCAGGTGCACTGGCGAATCGCCGTCGCGTAATTCGACGTGGCCTGCCGTATGGCGAAGTGAAGGATCCGGCGCGTGATGACGGCAACCACGGCATTGTGATCATGATGATCAATTCCAGTATCAA
>JBEBUE010000101.1:0-8441 GCA_040393485.1 Herminiimonas sp. | reverse complement strand
AAGCCAAACTGTCGCAAGCCGCAGTCCAGGGCAGCGAATTCATTACCAAGCAAGCGATCAGCATCGGACAAAACACCTTCAACTTCCTGATCAGCTTCACCATCATGCTGTACATGCTGTTCTTCCTGCTGCGCGATGGTGACAAGATCGCCGCCGAAATCCGCCAGGCAGCACCGCTGAATCCGGATCACAAACGTACGCTGTTCAACAACCTGACCACTGCCATCCGCGCTACCGTCAAAGGCAATATCATCGTTGCCGCTGTGCAAGGCGCACTCGGCGGCGTCGCCTTCTGGTTCCTCGGTGTACAAGGTGCCTTGCTGTGGGGCGTGCTGATGGCCTTCCTGTCGCTGCTGCCTGCCGTCGGCGCAGCGCTGATCTGGGTTCCGGTCGCGGTCTACTTCCTGCTGACAGGTGCAATCTGGCAAGGCGTGATTCTGATTGCTTTTGGCGTACTGGTCATAGGTCTGGTCGACAACATCCTGCGTCCTATCCTGGTCGGCAAAGACACCGCACTACCGGATTTCATCGTCCTGATTTCCACGGTCGGCGGCATGGCACTGCTGGGCCTGAACGGCTTTGTTATCGGCCCGGTCATCGCGGCACTGTTCATGACCTTGTGGGACATATTCTCTTCCGGCAAACAAAAGCAGGAAGCAGAGAAGCTGCACCGCCCTGATTAACATTTACATACATACAAAAAGCCGACATCCAGTCGGCTTTTTTCATGGGTGCTGCAAGGACTTGCCAGCTTGGCATTAGCGCATGCGGCACAATTTCTGCGACAATTCGCGCTATGAATTCGACAATAGCCCCAGCCGCAGAGCAATTTCACATCGCTTTTTATAAGTTTGCCAAACTGGCAGATGCCGACGCGGTCGTCACAGTTTGCCGCGAACTGACACACGATCTGCTCGGCAGCATCCTGATTGCCGATGAAGGCATTAATGGCGTCCTGGCAGGCACAGCCACCGCACTGGATAATTTCGAGCATGCGCTCAAAACTGATCCGCGCCTGGGTGGCGCATTCAGCAATATCGTTTTCAAACGTAGCGCCTGCAAAACCGCACCATTTGCCCGCATGAAGGTGCACCGCAAATCCGAGATCGTGTTCCTCGGTGTCGACAACGTCGATGCCATCGGACGCACCGGAATAGACGTCAGCCCGCAAGAATGGCGTGAGCTGATAGCGCAGGACGATGTAGTCGTCATCGATAACCGTAACAGCTTCGAATTCAAACTCGGCAAATTCAAAAATGCGATCGATCCCGGCGTCGATAACTTCCGCGATTTCCCCAAATACATAGAAGAGCATGTGCCGGAGTGGCAAGCCAGCGGCAAACGCGTGGCGATGTATTGCACCGGCGGCATACGCTGTGAAAAAACCAGCGCCTGGATGCTGGACATGGGCGTACCTGTGTATCAATTGGAAGGTGGCATCCTCAACTACTTCCTGGAGATGCCGGACGCCGAGAAGGACTGGGAAGGCGAATGCTTCGTCTTCGACAACCGGATTGCGCTCGACACCAAGATGCAGGAAACCGACACCACGCTGGAAGATGTATACGGTGGCGAACCAGATTGGGAATGGCGCTTGCAACGCGCCAAACGACTGGACGCAGACAGCGAGTGAAAACCGGCACCGCCCAACAGCCGCGCAGCAAGGATGGCGTCGGCCCCAGCAGCGTGGCACTACCGGCCGGGACATGGCCGACCATCATCGATTTTCTCTGCTCGCACTTCCCCGCCATCCCACTCGCAGAATGGCAGGCGCGCATGGATCGCGGCGATGTGATGGATGCCAGCGGACATGCGTTGACCGTCGATAGCCCTTACCAGCCACACAGCAAAATCTATTATTACCGCAGCCTGCCTGCAGAGCCGCGCATTCCGTTTGATGAAGTCGTGCTGTATCAGGACGACTATCTGCTGGTGGTCGACAAACCGCACTTCCTGCCAGTGACACCCGCCGGGCGCTATTTGCAGGAAACCTTGCTGGTACGCCTGAAGCGCTCACTCGGCATCGATACGCTGGCTCCCATGCATCGCATCGACCGCGAAACCGCCGGCCTGGTACTGTTCACGATACAGCCGCACACACGCAACCTGTATCAAACGCTGTTCCGTGAACGCAGCGTCAGCAAGGAATACGAAGCCATCGCTCCGTTATCAGACACGCTGGATTTACCCACCGTCTATCGTAGCCGCCTGGTCGAAAGCGACGCCTTCATGAAAATGTGTGAAGTCGATGGTGAGCCGAATGCAGAAACGGCGATCTCCCTGCTGGAGACATGCGGCAGACTCGGCCGTTACCTGCTGCAGCCAGTCAGCGGACAGAAACATCAATTGCGTGCGCACATGGCGGCACTGGGCATTCCTATCGTCAATGATCGGATCTATCCGCACCTGTATCCGGATGAAGGCGCATCCCAGGATTACACCAAGCCCTTGCAGTTACTGGCTAAATCAATCCGCTTTACCGATCCGCTATTCGGCAAACTGCATCAATTCGAGAGCCGGCAAATCCTCGCATTCTGAAGCAGCTGCATTTCCGACACTGCGACGGTCACGAACAGTGTCATCAACATGCGGGTGTACCTTGTACGTCTTGCAGTAGTGCTATATTGGCGACATCTGTTTCGCTATGAAAGCTTATATGTCGGCGTTGGAAACGATAGGCAGTTTTGTCGGTAGTCTGGCTACACCCCTCTCTTCCTATATTTCCGAGAAGATTGCAGAACGCTTCGGGCGCAGCAAATCCGGTGACAACAACGTCGTTATCGAATTCATCGTATTGGCGCTGGTATGGATACCCATACTGCTGCTTACCCTGATCGTAATTGCGTTTTTTTTGATGGCCTTAGGCTGGCTGTTTTCGTTCTTCTAAACCCGGCACGCCACGCCCGGCATGCCGCAAGCTACGCTGTTCGGTTTTACTAGCTTCGCGCAAATGCCTGAACCAGCCCGGATGCGCCTGCTCGGATGACCACACGTCCAGATGCAATTGCGACAGGAACACAGGGTCTGCCAGCAAACCATTTTTCTGTCCGTCCGGCAAAGCCGTTGGACCATTCTTCACGGCATCCTGTATCTGATCCTTGCGCCGGCGTTGCGCCTCCAGCGAACGGTGCGCATGCATATAGCTGCTGGCGCACATCACGCCATTGAAACGCGGATCGATGACTGCATCGATAAAATTCATGCTGCGCGGCGCGGCTTTAACATATGCAACCATGTCCTGTAACTCTACTGGCGGCTGCGCCTCTTCCGGGATCAGGAATAGTTTCTTGCGACGGAAACGCAAACCATTGGAAACCTTGCTCGAATATATTGAAACCGGAATTGCCACCGCCAGGGAACCAACAATAGGTAGCAACCACGGCAGGAAAGTCGGATTCAGCCAAAAGATAATCCCGCCCCAGGTCAGGCCCAGCAAAGTATGGAAGCCATGCTTGCGTATCGCTTCACCCGGGCTGGTCTCTGCATCTTCACGCGGCGGCGATTTCCAGCGCAGCGCCCATCCCATGAAGGCAGCGATCACAAAGTGCGTGTGGAACAACATGCGTACCGGTGCCAGCAGCATCGAAAACAACATTTCAATCAACATGCTGCCAACCAGTCGCAAGCGACCGCCAAACTGTTGCGCGCCCTGCATGCAAATCAATAGCACGCTCAGTATCTTCGGCAGGAATAACAAGGTCGCAGTGGCCGAGAACAGTGCCAGTGCTTTTTCCGGATGCCATTGCGGCCAGTTTGGATAGAGCTGCCATGGTTCGGTGAAGTACACGGGCTCCGTCAACGTATGCTGCATCAACATACCAGTAGAAAGAATCAGGAACAGGAACCAAAGCGGTGCCGACAAATAAGCCATCACGCCGGTGACAAATACCGCCCTGTGCACCGAGTGCATACCTTTGGACAGGAACAGACGGAAGTTCATCAGATTACCCTGGCACCAGCGACGGTCGCGCTTGAGTTCATCCAGCAGGTTCGGCGGCATCTCTTCATAGCTGCCTTCCAGGTCATAAGCAATCCACACCTTCCAGCCAGCGCGACGCATCAGCGCAGCTTCGATGAAATCATGTGACAGGATTTCACCTGCAAACGGACCTTTGCCCGGCAATAGCGACAAGGCGCAATGCTCGATGAAAGGCTGCATGCGTATGATGGCGTTATGTCCCCAATAATGCGATTCACCCAGCTGCCAGTAATGCAGACCAGCGGTAAACAGCGGACCGTACACACGTGTCGAGAATTGCTGGATACGCGCATATAAAGTATCGCGGCCGGCTGCACGCGGAGCAGTCTGGATAATCCCTGCATCCGGATTCGCTTCCATCGATTGCACCAGCTTGGTCAGGCAATCACCGCTCATCACGCTATCGGCATCCAGCACCACCATGTAGCGGTAGTTCTTGCCCCAGCGACGGCAGAAGTCATCGATATTGCCGCTCTTGCGCCTGACCCGACGCTGGCGGCGGCGATAGAAGATGCGACCAAAGCCATTAATCGTCTTGCACAACATGGCCCACGCTGCGACTTCATCGGCACAGGTGTCGCTATTACTGCTATCGCTCAGCACATAGAAATCGAATCTATCCAGCTGCCCGGTTTTCTCCACCGATTCATACGTCGCACGCAAACCGGCAAACACCCGCGCCACATCTTCATTACATATAGGCATCACGATCGCCGTGCGCGCAGCCGCGTCTATCGGCCCGTCCGTGACCGCTGTTTTGGATATCAGGTGCGGATCCTTGCCGCGCGCCAGCAGGATGAAACCCGTCATCGCGGTCCAGAAACCGGCAGAGACCCAGCAGAACAATAAGGCAAACAGAGCCAGCATCGCCATTTCCAAAGGCTGCTTGCCCTGGTAGGGCAACACACTGCTCATGTAATAAGTAGCCAGCGCAGTTTGCCCCAGCATCAGCAGCAGCAAGACCAGGCGACGCGTGCCGCCTTTCGCGCCGTCGTTGGCAGGTGTCACTTCATCAGGTACCCGCTTGGGTGTTTTCGGTTGTCGCTTGAATAAGCCCTGCAACCAGCGCGTCACCGGATTCAAGGCACCCCATGGTTCCGGCACCATGGAGGCGCGATTGATAGGCGGTGCGATGCTCAGGGGCGCGCCGGCGTCATCACATAGCGCCGCGGCAGGCGACACCTGCGCTGTATCCGCCGTCTTCGGCGCCAGCGCCAGCCAGGTACGTGTCAGCACCGAGCCTAAAGCCGGATTGTCCGGGTTCGCATGCTCGCCGGCCAGGGCATGGTGCAAATCACCCATCGCGACGCGGGTAGAAAACGTCGCGCTCTTTTCCAGCTGCGCTTCGAGCGCATGCCGCTCAGCCTCCGGCAAGGACAGATGGTCGAGGTAATGCCGACACTGGGTCGGGATGCGGGGCGCGTCCATCAATCCGCCGGCAAGATATAACTCCACGTTTCCGACAGAGTTGTGTTGTTGGTGTGCAGGAAGCCGCGCAGTTCTATCGGCTTCTTGTCGTCTACCCGCTTGATCCGGAGCGCGGCACGCCAGCCGCCGCTCGCTTCATTGCGGTAGGTATGCGCTTCCAGGATTTCGCCATTGCTATCCGATGATGCGCGGAATTCTACCTTGGCATTGCTTGGTAATTTCTTGAAGATAGGCCCTTCGAAATCAACGAACAATGCAGTACTGTCATCCGGCCTGCGCAAGTGGCCGTGACCCCGTCTGGTTTGCGTTACCCATGACAAAGGTGGCCGCTGCTGCGCGCTCTTGTTCCAGTACAGGCGGTAATCCAGATTGATGGCCGTACCCGGCTTAGGGATGACATCCGGTACCCAGTAAGCGACGATATTGTCGTTATACTCATCCGGGGTCGGTATCTGCACCAGCTCCACACGTCCCGAACCCCACTTCCCGTTCGGCTCAACCCAGGCGCTAGGCCGTGCTTCATAGCGCGACTCCAGGTCTTCATAGCTGCTTTGTTTTTCATCGCGCTGCATCAGGCCAAAGCCGGTCGGATTACTCAAACTATACGAAGTCACCAGCAAACGCTTCGGATTCACCAGTGGACGCCAGATCCACTCACCAGTGCCTGACTGGATCGACAAACCGTCCGAGTCATGTACTTCAGGGCGGTAATCTTCAGTCGTCGAACGCTGGTTCTCGCCAAAGAAATACATGCTGGTCAGCGGCGCGATGCCGAGTTTGCTCACGTTTTCACGCAGGTAGAGCTGCGACTTCACATCTGTCACCGTTTGCTCACCAGGTTTGAACGTAAAGCGATAAGCGCCAGTCACACGGCGCGAATCGAGCAAGGCATAGATCGTCAGCTGCTTGCTATTCGCAGTCGGGCGTTCTATCCAGAACTCAACGAACTTTGGAAATTCCTCACTGGAATTCAACGCGGTATCGACCGCCAGTCCGCGTGCTGACAAGCCATAGATCTGCCCTTTGCCTACCGCACGCAAGTAACTTGCGCCCAGGAAGACCGCTACTTCATCTTTATATTTGGGAGTGTTAATGGCGTAATGCACACGGAAACCGGCATAGCCCAGGTGCTTGAGGTCATGCGGCGTCAGTTTGTTGGCGCCGTAATTGAATGCTTTGGGATCAAACGGGATCGGGCGTGCACGCTTGCCGACGATTTCATTAATACGCACCGGACTCTCGAATTGTCGGCCCTGATGGAAGAAGGTCAGCTCAAACGGTAATTTGTCGGCATGCCAGTAAGCACGCTCAGGTTTGAAACGAATATCGCGGTATTGGTCGTAATTCAGATTCTCCAGGGCTTTCGAAATATTTTTCTGCGGTGCCTTGTAGGAGGTGCTTGATAACTGCTTGGCTTTCTTCGCGACGTCGTTGAACTCAAACGCAAGCGCAGGAATACAGGGAATAAGTGCAAGAACCAGCAGCGCGACGCGCTGACCTGCTCGCACAGGTGTAAATAAACTCCAGAACATGATTTCCAATCTAAACAAACTGTCCGCTCCATACTGGCTATCAGACCTCCGTCGCTACTGCAGATATGCAGGTTGGCACGGAGCAAAGATGTGTATCACTAACAATCGCCGCAAGTCGCTGTAGCAATTTGTTGCAATACGCATCCAATTTGAAAAGTGCTTACACTCCACGCAATGCGCTTTACGAAGCTAAGCAAGATTGACCTTTCGTCGCCGATGAAATGGACAAAAGACGATAACTGCTGCGAAATTACCCGGATTGTGCCCGTGTATTTCTGGTTGTTGCAGCGCCTTTTGAATCGCAACAGAGCAGTCATACCAAGAACCCATAACGCAAATATCCGGTTGATACTCACGGCATTTGCAGCATGGGTCCCAGTCTGACCTTGTAAAAAGTGGAATGGTTCCGCGTCTAAATGTTTTTTTAAAGCATCATGCCTGCCACACGCCGTAGCCCGCTTCGCGCAGCGCAATACCCAGCTCCACCTCCATCTCACATGCGGCCTCATAGGGCATAGGGTTGTACACCGCATATAGCTCTGGTAACAGGCGTAAACCGAACTTCTCGACATATCGATTGCTCTGTATACCTGCCTTGTGTTTATCGAAGCGCAGGTCAGGGTCCAGTCCGGTCATACCGACGTAGACGCAAGGCTTGCCCGGGATGTAATCCGGATTCGCCTTTTTGAAGCGGGCTTCGTAGAGCACATCAGTCGATAATTCGACGACGTAGACATGGTGATGATGGCGGCGCGGCATGGGAATATAGCGAACAATGAACGGCAGATAGTCCAGCATAGCAGGCCGCACGCATCACCTCGCACCTGACCGCATCGCTTTACCAAGCAGCAATTCTTATGCCATCAAGACGACAGCAACATCGAGGCCCAACTATCGGTACAATCCGGAAAACTGCAGCAGAGAAAACTCTACGCCTATCACCGCAGAAAGCGACACCAACAATGAAAACAACGCACCTGCAAGACGCCTGGTCACTGACCAAAGAAGCAGTTCAGGCCTGGCTACAGGATTTTGCACCGAGTATGGGCGCCGCACTGGCCTATTACACGATCTTTTCCCTTGCACCAATGCTGATCATCGTGATCGCAATCGCAGGTTTCTTCTTCGGGCAAAACACGGCACAGGGTGAAATCATTTCGCAACTGCGCGGCCTGGTCGGCGATACCGGTGCAGCAGCCGTCGAAGGCATTTTGCGCTCCGTCAGCCAGCCCGGCCAGGGCATCGTCGCCGCCACACTCGGTACATTGACACTCATGATAGGTGCCACCGCTGTATTCGGCGAATTGCAGAGCGCATTGAACCGCATCTGGAAAGTATCAGCTGACAACAATACTGGTGGTATCTGGAAATTTGTTTTCACCCGTCTGCTGTCATTCGGCATGGTGATGGGCCTGGGCTTCATGCTGCTGATATCCATGATACTCAGCGCTGCGCTATCGCCAGCTGTTTCTGAAGATGGAAGAGAGCGAATCACATAACCG